>NZ_JAXIVS010000021.1 GCF_034259325.1 Hyalangium ruber
GACCCGGCATGGACGCACCTTAAACGCCATTCCAGGGAAAGTGCTCAACCTCCTTACCTTCAAACCACCGCACACCGATATTTGGGTGCAACCCAGCCCACCGACATGACAGTGGATGTTCACCGCTCTTTCGGTGAACCCGAGGCGACTTCTTTCCTCAAACCATTGAATTCATTGAACTTAAACCCCTGGCACGGGCCCTGCTGAAGGAATCTCCCGCTTCCCCACCCCACCTCTCGGGAGACTGCCTTGAAGACGAAGCCCCTGATCCTCTCAGCGCTGCTCATGGGTAGCGCGGCCTACGCCGGCGCACCGGCCCTCACCACCGACTCGGGCTCCCCGGTCGGCTCCAACCAGAACTCGAAGACGGCGGGCCCGCGTGGCGGCATCCTCCTGGAGGACTTCCACCTCATCGAGAAGCTGGCGCGCTTTGATCGCGAGCGAATCCCGGAGCGCGTGGTGCATGCGCGCGGCGTGGGCGCCTACGGCACCTTCGAGAGCGCGGGTGACTTCTCGCAGCTCACGCGCGCATCGATCTTCTCCGCCAAGGGCAAGAAGACGCCGATGTTCGTGCGCTTCTCCACGGTGATCCACCCGCAGGGCTCTCCGGAGACGGTGCGCGATCCGCGTGGCTTCGCGCTCAAGTTCTACACGGACGAGGGCAACTGGGACCTGGTGGGCAACAACCTGCCGATCTTCTTCATCCGCGACGCCATCAAGTTCCCGGACATGGTGCATTCGCTCAAGCCCTCGCCCATCACCAACCGCCAGGACCCCAACCGCTTCTTCGACTTCTTCTCCCACCAGCCCGAGTCCACGCACATGCTGACGCAGGTGTATTCGGACCTGGGCATCCCGGCCAACTACCGGCAGATGAACGGCCACGGCGTCCACTCGTTCAAGTTCGTCAACGCCAAGGGCGAGGTGCGCTACGTCAAGTTCAACTGGAAGTCGCAGCAGGGCGTGAAGTCGCTCACGGCGGAGGAGGCCACGCGCACCCAGGGCCAGGACTTCCAGCACGCCACGCATGACCTCTACGAGTCCATCGGCAAGGGCAAGCTGCCCTCGTGGGAGCTGACCGCGCAGGTGCTCGACCCGAAGGACCTGGACTCCTTCTCGTTCGACCCGCTGGACGCCACCAAGGTGTGGCCGGAAGACAAGGCCCCGTCGATCAGCCTGGGCAAGTTCACCCTGGAGCGCACACCGGACAACTTCTTCGAGGAGACGGAGCAGGCCGCGTTCTCCCCGGGCGTCATGCCGCCGGGCATCGAGCCCTCCGAGGATCGGCTCCTGCAGGGCCGGTTGTTCTCCTACGCTGACACGCAGCGCTACCGGGTCGGCGCCAACTACCAGTCGCTGCCGGTCAACCGCGCGCGCGCTTCGGTGAACAACAACAACCAGGGCGGCAGCATGAACGCCGGCAACACTAAGTCGGACGTCAACTACGAGCCGAGCATCACCCGGGAGACGGAGGATGCCCCCGCGTACCTGCTGGCCCGGATGCCTCTGAACGGCACGACGCAACAGGCGGGCATCTCGAAAACGGACAACTTCTCGCAGGCGGGCGCCTTCTACCTGGCGCTGTCCCCGGCGGAGAAGGAGCGGCTGGTGAAGAACCTCGCCGCGGACCTCGGGCAGGTGCGTGACGCGCGGGTAAAGGCGCGCATGGTCGGCTTCTTCTACAGCGCCAACGCCGAGTACGGCACGCGGCTGGCCAAGGCGGTGGGCATCAAGGTGGATGACGCCAAGGCCGCCATCGCCCCGCTCGCCAGCCGGTAGCCCGCCCGGTGGTACCCGCCCCGGGGCCGTCTGTGCCCCGGGGCCTCTTTTGCCTCGGTAAACCCCTCGAACGTGCTGGATGGAGTGAAGCGATGCTGCGCAAGGTGATGAAGCTTCTGGGCCTGGTGGCGCTGGTGATGCTGACCGGCACGGCGGTCATGGTGGGCTACCTGATGACCGGCGGCCGTCCTCCCAAGGAGGGTCGCGTGCTGGCCGTGAGCGAGGCCGAGCGCTACCTGCTCGCCGCCGCGCGCGAGGGAGAGACGGAGCTGGTCGCCGGCCTGGTGAAGGCGGGCACTCCGGTGAACATCCAGAACGACCGAGGCTTCTCGCCGCTCATCCTCGCGGCGTACCACGGCCACCTCGAGACGGCGCGGGTGCTGGTGGCGGCGGGCGCGGACGCGTGCGCCGGAGACTCGCGCGGCAACACGGCGCTGATGGGCGCGGCCTTCAAGGGCCACGCGGACATCGTCGAGCTGCTGCTCCAGCAGCCCTGCGCGGTGGATCAGTCCAATGGCGTGGGCCAGACGGCGCTGATGTTCGCCAGCCTCTTCGGCCGCAAGGAGGTGGCGGAGAAGCTGCGCCAGCACGGCGCCTCGGCGCAGCGGCGCGATGCCAGCGGGCGCAGCGCCGAGGACTGGGCGAGCACCCAGAACCCCGAGGCTCCAGTCGCGGCGCCTACCGCGCTCGTGCCAGCAGGCGCCTCCACGGCGTCGGCGCGGTAGGGCCCCTTGGGGACCTGTCAGACGTAGCGCGTCTCGAACAGCTTGCGCAGGGCGGGCTCGGAGCGCAGCAGGTCCAGCGTCAGGTCCGCGTGACCCGCCGCGTAGCCGTTGCCCACGAGCATGGTGACGTCCTTGCCCACGCCCTCGGCGCCCAGGGCCGCCGCCGTGAAGCTGGTGGCCATGGAGAAGAAGATGACGGTGCCCCCGTCCTTCACGGAGAGGATCGAAGCCATCTCCGTGTTGCCCACCGAGGCGCAGTTGACGACGAGGTCGCACAGCGCGCCGTCGGTGGCCCGGGAAACGGCCTCCATCACGTCCACGCCCTGGGTGGCATCCACCTTCAGCGTCGCGTCACACAGGCCAATGCCCGACAGCGCCGCCAGGGCTTTCTCGGAGATGTCGAGCGCCAGCAGCCGCCCCTTCCCCTGGAGGTTGCGCCGGGCCTGCGCCAGGCACAGCGCGCCGCTCTTTCCCGCGCCCAGCACCGCCACCGTCATTCCGGGGCGCACATAGCGCGCCACCAGCGCGGGCGCGCCACACACGTCCAGCGCCGCCAGGGCGAGCGTGTCCGGCATGTCCGAGGGCAGGCGCGCGTAGATGCCGCTGGCGAACAGCAGGGCATGGCCGCGGATGTCCACCCGGTCGATCTCCGGGTGTACGGCCTTGATCTCCTCGATGACGAGCGGCGTGAGGGTGAGGCTCACCAGCGTGGCGATGCGGTCGCCCACCTGGAGCTTCTCGCGCGCCGGGTGCTGGGGGCCGATCTCCTTCACCCGGCCAATCAGCATGCCGCCCGAGCCGGTGACGGGGTTCTGCATCTTCCCGCGCTCGCGGACGATCTCCTGGATGCGCGCGGCGATGCGCGCCGGCTCACCCTTCACCTCGTCCTTGATCTGCTTGAAGGACGCGGCGTCGATGTTGAGGCTCTCCACGTCGATGAGCAGCTCCGCCTCGCGGCACGGCAGCGACGGGTCCAGCTGACGGGCCCGCTGCGGCAACACGCCCCGCTCCCCGACGACGCGGGACAGTCCGTACGTATCAGTGCTCATGTCCACTCACTCCCGCGCCATGCGCGGTACCAGGAAGCCCAACGAGCGCTCGAAGCGGTACGTCACCCCCGAGTGCGAGTCCTCGAACTCCTCGTGGCACAGCTCCGTGCCACTGGCCTTGAGCTCGTCGGCCAGCATGCGCGCGCCCCAGCGCAGGTTGAACTCGTCGCGGGTGCCGCAGTCGATGAAGACCGACTTCTGCTTGCGGAACGCGTCCAGGAACTTGGGCACGAAGCGCACGGGGTCATGCACCAGCCAGCGGTTCCACACGTCCAGCTTCAGCCGAGCCGTGTTCAGATCGAACGGCAGCTCGACGCCCAGCGGCTCGCCCTTCTTCGGCGAATACGCGGCGGCCATCGCCAGGATGTTGATGACGGTGAAGTCGTCCCCGCGCGGCTTGGTCTCCCGCGAGCGCCGCTTGAAGTCCTGGTACCAGGCCTCCACCCCGCCCGCCTTGAGCAGCGCTCCGGCCGCCTTGGGCAGGTCCGGCATGTAGCAGTACTCGAAGTAGGCGTCGCCGGAGTGGCTGCCCAGGTGGGAGAACAGCTCCGGGTGGTAGCGCCCCATCACCATCGCGCCGTAGCCACCCGAGCTGTGCCCCACCACCGCGCGCGAGAGCGCCTTGGGCAGGGTGCGGTACGTGCGGTCCACGAAGCCCACCACGTCCTTGGCCACGTAGTCCCGGTAGCGCCCGATGGCGTCACTGTTGATCCACTGGCTGCCGCCCAGCGACGTCCACCCATCCGGGAACACGCCGATGACGGGGGGAATCGTCCCCGCCTCGATGAGGGCGTCCAGCCGGTCCAGCGCGCTCAGGCCGAAGGCCGAGACGTTCGTCCACGTGGCCCCGCTGTTGGAGAAGGCGTGCAGGAAGTAGACGGTGGGGTAGCGCTGATCCCCCGCGCTGTAGCCGGGCGGCAGGTAGACGCGCAGCGCGCGGCGGGAGGGATCTCCCAGCGGGTTGGACTCCAGCGCGGGCGAATGCAGCTCGCGCGTCTCGAGTACTCCCTTCATCGTCTACCCCCTCACGCTCCGCACTAGGTGCGGGAGCCGGGTTGCTTGCCGAAGAGCTTCATGACCTGCTGGAGATCCTCCCAGGCCTTGCGCTTCTCCGCCGGACTGCGCAGGAGATACGCCGGGTGGAAGGTGGGCATCAGCTTCACGCCCTGGTACTCACGCCAATTGCCTCTCAGCCGTGTAATCGGTGTGCTGTCGCGAAGCAACGTCTGCGCCGCGAACTTTCCCAGCGCCACGATGACCTTGGGCTGCAACGCCAGGAGCTGCGCTCGCAGGAACGGCTCGCACGCGGCGATCTCGTCAGGCTCCGGATTGCGGTTTCCCGGCGGCCGGCACTTCACCACGTTGCAGATGTAGACGTCGTCCCGGCTGAAGCCCATGGCCTGGATCATCTTCGTCAGCAGCTCGCCCGCCGCGCCGACGAAGGGCACGCCCTGCAGGTCCTCGTTCTCGCCAGGACCCTCGCCCACGAAGACCAGCTCCGCGCGCGGGTTGCCCACTCCGAAGACGATGTTCTTGCGCCCCGAACACAGCTTGCAGCGCCGGCAGTCGCCCAGCTCGCGCCGGATCTGATCCAGCGTGGGCCGCTCGCCATCGACGACCCCGGGCAGCGGACCCGGGTAGGCGGGGGCGCGCTGGGGGACGTCGAGGAGCATCCCGTTGCCCACGGGTGCTGCGGGTGTCCGGGCCGGAGCGGGCTCGGGAGGAGCGGCGCGAGGCGGGGACGCCGGGCTCGGAGCGGCCTCGGGTGCGGCGGTCCGAACAGGGTCCGCCAGGGGCCGGGCGGCCGGGGGCGTCGCGGAAGACGCTGGCGCGGCGGCAGCCTCGGGCGTGGCCTTCGCTGCCCCGCGTGGAGGCATCATCGAGCGCAGCGAGGCGGAGCGCTCCGCGGCTTGCTTCGCCGCGTCGACCATCAGCACGCGGCCTCCCGCCTCCTCCTGCCAGAGCAGGTGGCGGCGCAGGTCCTCCATGGCTTCGGTCAGTTCTTCGGCGGATTCGCGCGGATCGCTCACGGTAGCCCGATCGGTAATGGAGGCGGTGCCTCCGGTTCAATGAGCCAGCCTGCGCCCGCCACCCGTACGCTTACCGCACAGGCGAGCAGGGCGCCACGGCCAATGTGCCCATCTTACAGGTAGGATCCGCCGCTGCCAACGTGCCACGTCACATCAACGTCCCGCGCCCCCTCGGCCGGAGGGCTCGGAGGCAAGGGGTAGGAGCAGCTCCAGGATGCCCCGAGCCACCTCGCGCTTGGTTCCGGTCAGGTCCTGTCGCAGGCCCGTGCGGGTGAGCACGGACACCCGGTTGGTGTCCGTCCCGAAGCCCGCCCCGGGAACCGTCACGTCATTGGCGACGATGGCGTCCAGGCCCTTGCGCTCCAGCTTCCCCTGGGCGTGCTCCAGCACCCGCTCCGTCTCCGCCGCGAAGCCCACCAGCACGGGCCGCTTTGGGGCTCCAGCCACCTTCCGCGACGCCTCGGCGAGCACATCCGGGGTGCGCACCAGCCGCAGCGACTCGGGCTCCTCGCCCTTCTTCACCTTCTGGGGGGCGCGCTTCTCAGGCCGCCAGTCGCTCACCGCCGCCGAGGCGATGAACCAGTCGACCGCCTCCACCCGCGAGAGCACCTCGCGCGCCATGTCCTCGGCGCTCACCACGTCCACCACCTCGAGCCCGTTGCGATCCACCGCGCCCACCGGCCCCAACACCACCGTCACCTGGGCCCCGAGCGCCCGCGCCGCCTCCGCGAGCGCCAGCCCCATCTTCCCCGTCGAGGGGTTGGAGATGAACCGCACCGGATCCAGGAACTCTCGCGTGGGGCCCGCCGTCAGCAGCACCCGCCGACCCGTGAGCGGCCCGCCGCCCAGCCGCGCCGCCGCTGCCTCCACGATGGCCGCCACGTCCGCCAACCGCCCTGCCCCCACGTCCCCACAGGCCAGCAGCCCCGCTCCCGGCCCCACGAACTCGAAGCGCGGATCGGCGCGCAGCGCCGCCACGTTCTCCTGCATCTGCCGGTTCTCCCACATCGCCACGTTCATCGCTGGCGCCAGCAGCACCGGCCCTCGGAACGCGAGCAACGAGGTGGTCACCGCATCCCCGGCCAGCCCTCCGCGGATGCGCCCCAGCAGGTCCGCCGTCGCGGGCGCCACCACGAACAGGTCCGCCCAGCGCGCCAGGTCCAGGTGGCCGAAGTTCCCCTCCTGGTTCGGATCGAAATAGTCCGTGAGCACGGGGTGCCCACTGAGCGCCTGGAAGGTCAGCGGCGTGACGAACTGCTTCGCCGCCTCCGTCATCGCCACGCGGACCTCGGCTCCGGCACGCCCTAGCTCGCGTACCAACTCGCACGCCTTGTATGCCGCGATGCCACCGCCTACTCCCACAATCACCCGGCGGCCCTTCAATCCCGTTGCGTCCATGGGACTTCCTTATGCGCGGCCAGGCGGGCTCGCAACCTCATGGCCGCCCTTTACTGGAGGAACGAGACCTCCTGCGCGCCAGGAACGCTCACCGAACGCACCACCGGCCCTCCTGGCGTCTCCGCGTGGAAGTTCGCCCACACCACCGAGTAGCGCCCCGGAGGCAGCCCCTGCAGCGTCACCCGCTCGGAGCGAGGCTGGTAGATCATCTGCCCATAGGCGGTGCGCATCAACTCCGAGGGAGGGCTGTCCACCGCCGGCACGTCCCCCGCCACCACCCACAGGGCCCGGCCCCGCTCGGGCTTGATCAGGACGGTGATCGAACCCGAGCCCGGCGCCGGCCCGAAGTCGAGCCGCTGCTGCGCGCCGCCCACCTGCACCAGCAGGGCCGGCTCGCCCGCGAACTCGCGATCCGTGCCCAGCAGGAAGCGGTAGCTGCCCGCCGGCAGATCCACGCCGTAGCGCCCATCCTGCCCGGTGACGATGGTCACGGGCTCACCGCGCTCAGCGCTCACCCCTTCGATCTGGTAGCCCGGAGCGGGCTGTCCACTGGGCAGGTACACCGTGCCGGACACGCGCGTGGCGGGCCGCAGCGTCAGCTCCAGCGGCCCTTCGTTGCTTCGGGTGAGCGTCCGCGTCGCCGACAGCCGGCCCTTGCGCGCGGACACCGAGAACTGCGCCACGTAGGGCGGACTGGAGAGCGTGAAGCGCCCATCGGGCCCGGAGAGCACGGACTCGTCGCAGACCTCGCACGACACCACCGCGTCCGGCGCGGGAGCACCGCTCTCGTCGCGCACCAGGCCGGAGAGGCTCGGCGCCTTCTGGAGCACCAGATCGCCCAGGTCCGGCGTCACGGGCCGGTCCACCATCAGCGGCTCATAGCCCGGCGCATCCACCGAGACGATGATGCGATCGCCCGCGGTGGCCAGGGCCACCTCGAAGCGCCCGTCGGGGCTGGACACGTCGTGCTCGTCCAGGCGGAAGCGGCGCACCGGCGTGCCGTCCTCGGCCACCACACGGCCGCGGAAGAGCGGGCGCCGCTTGAGCACCACCTTCACCGGCGGGCCTCCTGGCTTGCCCTCGGCGCGCTCCACCTGGTCGTACCCCGGGTGGCGCGCCTCCAACCGGTAGGTCCGCTCGGGGCGCAGGGCGCGGATCTCGAAGTGCCCTCGGGTGTCACTGGCCACGGGCTCCGCGCCACGCGGCATCACCACCAGGGTGGCTCCCGATACGGGAGCGCCCTGCTCATCCGAGACGTCTCCGGTAAGGACGGCGCCCGGGTTGAGCTCCGCGGTGAGCTTCAGCGTCTGCCCATCCTCCACCGTCACCTTCTGGCGCTCGGAGGCCAGGTAGTCCGGATGCGAGGCCACCATCCAGTAGGTGCCCGCGGGCAGGCCGCGCATGGGCACCACGCCGTCCGGACCCGAGGGCCGATCGCTGCGGAAGATGCCCTGCTGTTCCACCCAGAGGACGACGTCGGCGCCCTCCACCCGGCGGCCCTCGGACGTCACCGTCACCTCCAGCGAGGCGGCAGGCTCCAGCTCCAGCCGCACCCCTGAGGCGGGCGCCGTCACCTTCACCTTGCCGCCGCCCCACTCCGAGTGGTGCGCGTGCAGCTCGTACAGGCCCGGCGTGGGCACCTGCGCGGTGAAGAGACCTTCCGCGTCCGCCAACACCGCGTCTCCGGTGGGCTGGACCAGCACGGAGACGTTGGGCGCGGGCCGCCCGTACTCATCGATGACCTGGCCGGAGATGAGCGTCGCGCGCGTCATCTCCAGTTCCAGGGGCGTCTCCCCGGCCTTCACTCGCGCGGGGATCTCTACCTCCCGGAAGCCCTCGGCGCGCCCCAGCAGCATGTAGTCGCCCACGCCCAGGGGCCCCAGTTCCACGAGCGCCCCCGTCGAGGCCTTCTCCTGACGGATCACCTCGCCCTTGGAGGTGCGCAGGATCAGCTCAGGTTGGGGAACGGGCTGGCCGGCATCGTCCACCACGGTGACGAGCAGCCGCCCCGCTTCCTCCAGTTCCAGCGTGACCTGCGTCACGCGCTCCTCGAGCGTGAGAATGCGCGGCGCCGAGCCCAGCGCTCCGGCCTCGGCCGTGACCACCACCTCGTCCGGGTACAGCCCGGTGAACCGCGCGGGCGGTCCCTCGGTGCGAAGCTCTCGCGACAGGTGGTCCGCCTTCAGCCGCACGGTGGCCGCCACGGGCGCCCCGTCGTGCGTCACCCGGACCTCCAGCGTCCGCGTGGGCGTCAGCCGTAGGCGCACTGTCTGCGGGCCAGCCTCCACCTGGGCCTCCACCGCGGGCAGGAACCCCTCCGCGCTGGCGACGATATAGAAGGGGCCTTCCCCCAGTCCCTCGAGCGTGAAGATGCCCTGCCCTCCCGCGACAGCCTCGTGCGGAAGCGAGGTGCGGCGGGACACGGCGTGGACGCGCGCCCCGGGCAAGGGCTGGCCCGCGTCATCCACCACCTGTCCAGAGATGGTGCGCAGCGGGGGCAGGAACAGCTCCACCGGCTCGCCGGGAGCGGCGCGATCCCGCATCGCCACACCGTACCCAGAGGCCTTGGCCCACACGGAGAAGGAGACCCCGGCCAGGTGCGCGAAGCGGAACTTGCCGTCCGAGTCCGTGCGCGCGGTGGCCCGAGGCGTGAGGAAGCCGTGCTGCTGCTCGAAGAAGGCCAGCGCATGCACCCCACTCTCATGCGCCTGACACGAGAGCAGCGGCTGGCCACACTCGTCGCAGCGAACGGAGGTGATCGTCTTCTGCGCGCTGGCCGCGAGGAACACTTCCGCGCCGGGCACGGGCCGGCCGGTCGGATCCAGCACGCGACCGGTGAGCGCGAGTCCCTCCGCCTCGCCGGAAGACACCTCGACGGCCTGGAACTCGGGGAGCGCGCGCGAGGAAGGAGAGTCGGAGGCAGCGGATGCACGAGAGGGGCGCGAGGGCTCCGACTGCGGCCAGAACAGGGCCCCACAGACGACCACGAGGACAGACGCTGCCCCTATGACGAGCCACTTACGCATGGGTTGCCGCGACGGAACTTAATCCGGGGCGTGCCGGGCAACCTTCCTTCTTTACGGGAAATTCCCGGGCCGTTGCCCCCCAGACGCTCGGCCGGTCACGACAGCCGCCCTGGTCTCCCTACACGACTCAGGCGGCCTTGCTTGCGCCCACGGCATGCGTGGCGGGAAGCGCGTCCGCAACCTGGACGGGAGACAACCGCTCTCCGATGCGCGTCAGTCCCTGCCCTTCGCGCGCCCGGGCGTGGACGTGGGGATAGTCCGTGAACGCCGTCCCAAACCACCGATCCAGCACCACGGTGAAGAGCCCGTAGTGCCCCTGGTACCGGGCATGGTGCAGGGCATGGAACGTGGGCGTGAAGAAGAGTCGCCCGGCCCACGAGGACACGAAGCGCTTGGGCAACCACTCGGTGTTGCTGTGTCCCACGACGTTGAGGACGTAGTTGGTGAGGATGTACCCCATGAGGCCCGCCTGGGTCATGGGCATCACCTCCATGGCCAGCAGCACCAGACCAAAGCTTCCCCCCAGCAGCACCAGGCGCTCCAGCAGTGAGAAAGACAGGGAGGTGAGCGGATCCGTCACCTGCGCCACGTGGTGCTGCGCGTGAAAGCGGTAGAGCACACGCGTGTGCAGCAGTCGGTGCGTCACGTAGAACCACACCTCGAAGCCCACGAACATCCAGGCGAACGACAGCAGCGCCACCGGCACGCTGAAGGGCGCCAGGCGGTGAGCCGCGAAGTACCGGAACACCCCCACCAGCACCGCGTCGAAGAGCACCACCCCGACCGCCGCCCACGCCTCGCTGCGAAGCTGCCCATCAGCCAGCGCCCGACGGTAGACCCGCCAGCGCTCCGCCACGCGCGTATTCGCCAGCAACCCGCCGCCTCCCAAGATCGCGAGCTTCACCAGGCCTGTGACCACCAGGCTCATGCACAGCACCTGCACCAGGGTGGACTCCATGGGGTACTCCTCTTCACATGAGCGGGAATTTTTATTGGCAACGTTGATAACAACAGCGGGCCCGCATTGTCAATGCTGCCAATAACCACCCCGGCGTTGAACACGGAGAGGTGACGGGTAGGATGGGCGGCGATGGCATCCAAGCGTCCCGCTCGTCGAGACAAGGGCCGGCGCTCCTCCAGCCCCACAGAGCCTCCTCCTCCCCGGCGGCGCCGCACACCCGAGGAGGCGCGCGAGGAGATCCTCCAGGCGGCCGAGCCGCTCCTGGTGGAGCAAGGGCCCGATCGGGTGGGCCTGCAGGCCGTGGCGCGCGCCGCGGGGGTGAGCCATGCGCTCGTCACCCACTACTTCGGCACGTACGAGACGCTGGTCCGCGAGGTGCTCCTGCGCCGCAACCAGCTCGTGGTGGAGGAGTTCCAACGGCGCATGCTGGAGGCCTCCGAGCCGCTCAGAGCCGGTGAGCTGCTCGATCGCTTCTTCGCCATTCTCCAGCAGGTCGGTCAGACGCGGCTGCTGGCCTGGGCGCTGCTCACGGGACGCAGCGAGCACATGCCCCTGGCGCGCGCCCAGGGGCTGCGCGTGCTGGTGGATGCGCTGGAGTTCCACGCCCAGCGCGTGGCCCCCACCCTGGGGCAGCCCCCTCCTTCGCGCGAGACGCTGGAGATGGCGCTGCTGGTGGGGATATGCGCCTCGCAGTGGTACATGCTCGCTCGCGAGGGCCTGCTGCCTGCCCTGGGGAAAAGCGTGGATGCGGAGACCGACGCGCGATTCCGCGAAGTGCTCGCCGGGATGCTGCACTCCACCTTCGGGCTGAAGCCGCGAGGGAACGGCATGCCATGAGGGCAATCATCCCACATCAAGCCACAGTGTAAAAATGCACCTGGGTCTGCAACTTTCTTCCCGCTGCGCCGATAATCCCGGGTGAAGACGTAACCCTTTGAATCTCCCTGGAGTCCTTCATGGCCCCCCGCATTGGTGATGAGCCGCGCGTCGTCCGGCAGCCCCAGCCCACTCCCGCCAAGCCGACCACCCCGGCGCGGGCTCAGCCCACCAGTGGCACGCAGCAGCAGCCCGCTCAGAAGGAAGATCGGTTCGACGGGCCGATCAACGTCGTTGGCCGGATCGCCAACACCGTCAAGAGCTTCACGGACACGGTGCTCGGGCGCGAGACGAAGACCACCAGCGGGCAGCGCTCGTTCGGCCCCTTCAACCTCGGCAGCCAGCCCCGCTCGACGGTGGAGCCGCTGAACACGCGCGCCAGCCGCGGGGCGAGCATCCTGGGCACGGCCGCCAGCGTCGCGCAGCTGCCGGGCGCCACCTACACGGCCTTCCGTGACGCCCGTAACTTCATCCAGAACGCCACCCTGGAGAACGGCATCAAGGCGGCGGGCTCCGGGGCGAGCTTCGTCTCGACGACCGCCAACGTGGCCAAGGGCGTCATCGAGACGGGCAACCTGATCAGCAACTTCCGTGGCATCCGCGACGCGGCCGCTCGGACCATCCTCGACCGGGCGCCGGACGCCGCCCGCGGGCTGGTCAACCGCGTGGCCGGTGAGACCGCGCAGCAGGTGCTCGATGGCGCCTCGCGCCAGGTGACGCGCAGCGTGGCGGCCCGTGTGGCGGGCGAAGGCCTCGAGGTCGCGGCTCGGGCGGGCGCCTCCGCCGCGCGTGAGGCCGCTCCGCGCGTCCTCGCCGCCACCGCTGGCAAGGCCGCCTCCCGGTTCGTGCCGGGCCTCAACGTGGCGATCGCCGCGGCCGACACCGCCGCCTTCGGTGCGGAGGTGGCCAACGCCATCCGCTCCGGCGAGCCGAACTGGGGCAAGCTCGTCACCGGCGGCGTCACCGCGCTGGGCTCCATCGCCGCCGCGACGAACATCCCGGTCGTCAGCCAGGTGGGCGCGGCCGTCTCGACGGTCTCCAGCCTCATCGGCTCGTTCTTCTAGTCGGCCCCTGACTCTGGACCTTCGGCCTCCTCCCGAGGTGTGCTATCGAAGGTCCGGAGCGAGGCCCCATGGACCAGAAGAAGGACCGTTCCGAGAGCAGCATGTCCGGGTTGCCCACCGAGGATGTGCAAGTCAAAGGGCTCCTGAACAAGATCCCCGCGGCGCTGGCGCTGGACAACGCGCCCGTGAAGCTGCCGGAGGTGCAGGCGCCCTCCCTCGAGGGGCTCACCGCGGAGCTGTCTCCCAGGCCCATCACCCAGGACGATCTCCTCGAGCGTCTGGCGGAGCTGGTGCGCGAGCAAGCGCAGCGGCGCGTCCGCATGGACGGGGAAATCGTGGCCATGGGTGACGAGGTGATGATCGACACCCTGGGCTATGCCCAAGGGCGCCTCCTCCCGTTCTCCGTCCGGGAGAACGCGTGGGCCCTGGTGAATCCGGATCCCCTGCTGCCCGGCTTCTTCGAGGCGATGGTGGGCCGGCAGGTCGGCCTCTCGGTGGACATCGCCCTCACCCTCCCGTCGGACTATCCGGTGGAGGCGCTGCGCGGCGCGTCCGCGCGCTTCCTGGTGGATGTGAAGGAGGCGCGCGAGCTGGCGCTGCCGGACCCCCAGTCCGCGGCGTTCATCGCGTCCCTCGGCCGCGGCGCCACGCTCGCGGAGGTCATGCGCCACCTGGGCGAGGAGATCGCCCACGAGCGCACCACCGAAGCCGAGCGCGATGCGCGCGAGCAGGTGCTCGATGTGTTGGTGGAGCGCGCCAAGGTGGAGGTACCCACGGCGCTGGTGGACGAGGAGATCCGCCGCCGCTGGATGGAGGCCGAGCGCCCGATCCTCCAGCGCAAGGCCTTCGAGGCGGACGAGCTCCAGCAGGCGCTGGACGCCTGGCTCCAGGATCCGCTCACGCGGGCCGACGCCGCGCGGCGCCTGAAGATCGCCCTCGTCATGGCCGCCATCGCCCGGCGCGATCAGATCCAGCCCCGGCGCGAGGATCTCGACTCGATCGCGGGGCTGCTGACGGGGCCGGCGAAGATCCCGCGCGAGGAGCTGAAGCGGGTGCTCCAGAGCGATCCTTCGGCGCAGGAGCGGCTGGCCAACGTGATGATCCATCTGGCGACCCTCGACCACGTCATGTCGAAGGTGAAGTTCACCGCGGCTGGAACCGGCGCCTGATCCGGCCATGGGCTTTCTGGAATCGTGGATGTTCCGCGGCTGGCCGAGGCCCTCGCAGCCAGCTTCGTTCACGCTGGACCTGAGTACTGCGCGCCTGGGGACCCTAACCCTGGGGGCGCCGGCCCAAAGCCTGGCGGAGAGCCTGGGGCCTCCGGTGTCCTACTGGCTGATGCGCCGGCGGGGCTGGTGGCTCTATCCGGAGATCGGCCTGGCTTTCGAGGTGATGAACGATCGCATCATCTATATGGCGATCGTGGCCGCCCAGCCGGAGACCTCGCTGCTCCAGAACTTCGTGGCCCAATTCCGGCCCTTCTCCGGGCTCGTGCGCCACAGGCATGGGACCGAGCGCACCTCGAACCTCCAGGAGCAGACCTTCCGCGACGCCTTCGGAGCGCCCGTGTACGAAGACCGCGATCCCGAGGAGATCGTCGTGACGTTCCGCGTGAACGAGGTGGATGTAGAGACGGAGTTCCTCCCCAACGGACGCCTCAAGCACCTGGCGCTCTTCCCGACATAAGGCGCGGGGGCGTCAGGTCCGCTCGATGACCCAGGTGGGCAGCGCCGCCAGGAAGTCCTTGTCCGGCGAATCCGGCAGGTCGGCGAACACCAGCCAGAACTCGTGGAGCGCCGCCCCCGCCAGTCCGTGGGCCACCTGCCGCGCATAGTCGATCGAGCCGTACCGATCCATGCACTCGCGAACCCACCGGACCTCCTCCGGGGTCCGCTCCAACCGCGGCGTCCCGAGTACTCGCGAGAGTCGGGCCCGCTCATCGGCGTCCATCACGTTGAGCAGGTGGATGAGCATCAACGTGCGCTTGCCCTCCCAGATGTCCCCGTTGCGCTCCTTGCCGTAGCTCGCCTCGTCGCCCACGAGATTGAGCAGATCATCCTGGATCTGGAAGGCAGCGCCGACGAAGAACCCGAAGTGGAGATACCGGTCCAGCTCCACGCTGTCCCGGGTGCCGATGAGCGCCCCCACACGCATCGGGTAGATGCTGGTGTACCAGCAGGTCTTCTTCAGGACCATGCGCAGGTAGTCGGCCTCTCCCAGATCGGTGACGTGATGCTGGCGCCACCACAGCTCCAGCGCCTGACCCTCGACGGACTCGCGCGCCATCCGCTCCGCCTCCTCGAGGATCCGCAAGGCGAGCCGCGAGCCCAACATCCCCACGTTGTCGATGAGCGGCCGCAGGCTCAGGACGGCCAGGGCATCCCCGGCGTTGATGGCCAGGGGAGCCCCGTGGCGCAGGTGCAGGGTTGGACGTCCACGCCGCTCCTCGCTCTCGTCCTCCAGGTCGTCGTGGACCAGGAACGCATTGTGGAGCAGCTCCAGCGCCACGGCCGAGTTCAAGGCCTCCGTGGGCTGGGCACCAAAGGCGCGCGCGGTGGCCAGACAGAGGCTGGCGCGCAACGCCCGGCCGCCCCGCTCGGGATAATCCGAGACCAGCTCGTAGAACGCGTGACGGGACTGCCCGTCCCGCAGGTACTCACGCATGCGCTCCCGCGCGGCGGCCCCGTATTCCTCGAGCCGCTCCCGGACCCGCTCCGATGTGGCCCTGGCCGACATGCGCGCTCCAGTCATGGGGGAGGAATGCGAACGGTGAGCGTGCCGCGAGGAAGGCTCGTCCGCTCATCGAGGATGAGGCCGCTATAAACCCCGGGAGGGTGCTCCCCCGGAACCTGAAGGCGCAGGCACACCCGCTCCTCCTCCGGCAGGGCCTCGAGCCGCACGCCCGTGATGCGCGGCGTGTCTGGCTCGGGAGCACGCAGATCGTGAACCACGAGCGGCAAGCCCAAGGAGCGCGGGCGCAAGTCCACCGAGACCTCGACGCGCCGCGACGACTGGATGTCGAGCGTCAGTCCCACGGGAACTCCCCCCGAGGGCTCCGAGGACACGGGAGGCTCCGGAGCAACCGCCTTCGCCGTCTCGGTGGCGGTTTGGCCTCCCCCCGCCGCGAAAGGACCGGCAGTGCCCGAGGCGGGCGCGACGCCTGGAGCGAAGGGAGCCCCTGCCCTCCCCATCCAATCCATCCACAGGCTGGCGAAGTCCGCGAAGCTCCGGAACATCGCCCCGAAGCGCTGGGAGCCCTCATCCGCCGGTGGTGTACCCATGGAAGGAATCCCCATCCCACGCGCAACGTTCTGGCCCTGGCGCAGGTACTCCTCGATCACCCGGTACCCCATCGCCGCCCCACGGGAGGCGGCATCGCCGGGAGGAACCGGCGCTGGAGGTTCGAACAGCCCGCACCAGTTACGGATGGGCCGCGTGCGATCCGGCTCCGGCTTCTTCACTCTCTCTTGAGCGTCCATGGAACTCACGGGTGATCGAACCCCACGATCTCCTCGAGCCGAGGTGCGCCCGAGATGGCATGCGCCGCCAACCGACCTGACATCACCGCCGCTTCGACACAGCCCTGGTTGAAGCCACAGTCCGTCCAGTCGCCCGCGACGGTGAGGTTGTCGTAGGTATTGTCCAGCGGCGAAAGGCGGTACTTCAGCGTCCCAGGCAGGCTCAGGGTGTACCGGTCCGAGGGATTCACGTTGGCGGCCCAATACTGGGAGGAAAGGCGCGCCTCGCCCTGCATGTTCGCACTGGCCTCCGGCGACGCGTTCGCGTCCATGAGCAGGTCCCACCGGAACCCGCCCCCCTCTCCATGGGCCCGAGGCCACAGGTGGGAGATATCCCGCTGGAGGAAGCGCACGGCGTTGCGCCGGACCCGCTCGTGCTGCTCCTGAGGAAACGCAGGCCGGGCCCGCTCCGCCTCGGGGACATCCGGTAGCACGCTGCAGAAGTAGGCGATCGAAGCAGGAGGCTGGGGCCAGCTCTCCTCCGAGGCCAGGTGCGTCATGTCCGCCCAGGTGTCGAAGGGCTCGACGAACCCCGAGATGTTGATCGGCGGCTCTTGCCAGCCCAGCTCACGCATGCTCGCGCTCAGCCAGAGCTGGCAGGCCTGGGTCGGCACGCTCTTGACGTGCTCGACCATGGCACGCCAGCGCTCATCCCGCTCCACCAAGGGCTTGCAGACGTAGGGAATGGCCCCTCCCCCCACCGCGAGGACGACGAGGTCGAAGTCTTCCCGCACGCGCAGCGTCCGTGTCCCCGCTTTGCGCCGATCCCAGTGCGACTCGAAGGCCCATCCCTCACGCTCGAGCCGCTCGCCCTCCTCGAGCTGCTGGTAGTCGGGAGCCGCGGGCCAGCAGGGCAGCCCGCGCACGTCCACGAGCGGCTGGTACTCCCCTCCTCCCGCCACCCGGGCCTGCACATCGAACTCGAGCGTCTCCACGTACGGGCGCTCGCCCGGCCCGAGCCGCTCGGGCGTCACGAGTCGGACTTCCTCCAGGCGATGGAAGAACTCGAAGCGGACACCCCGTCGCTTCAGCACCTCGTAGAAGGGAGCGAAGACCACGTCGCCCATCCCGGATTGCATCTTCCAGAAGAAGGCCCCCCGGTAGGAGTAGAACGCGCGGAACGCGGCCCGCAGCCCCTGCCCGGCGGCGACCCGTGGCCTGCGGACATCCCCATCCTCATAGGCGAAGGTGAAATCGTAGAGCGCCCGAACGAAGGCACCGTTGATCGTCCCTTCCGAGGCACCATTGAGGCGCAGCCACTCCCGGCAGTCGTAATCATCGATGGCGTCAAAGCCTCTCGGATCCGTCAGCAGGCGGAAGCGCAGCCCCCCACGGACGACCGCCAGGATCATGTCGATGATCTCCCAGAGGCGGCGGAGCCTGTCGTCCGTCCCGAGCAGCCTCGCGAGCTGGTCGCGCAGCGCGGTGCTCACCGCGTCATGGAAGCGCAGCAGGAGGTTCTCCGGATAGCGGCGCAACGTGCCCAGCGCGACCTCCATCAGCCCCAGGGCCTCGACCACGGCGGCGAGCGTGGCGAACTGCCCGTACTTCAGGAGGCGCGACATCGACTCCATGAGCGCCTCCGGGTTCCCCGCTCCCGTCGGAGCAGAAGGCACCTCGGGCTCCCTGCCGGCGACGGTCGCCTCCGCGGACAGCACCAGGGCGCGCACCATCTCCAGGCTCCTCGCCAGATAGTCGGCGATGCTCGCCCGAGGGCTCTCGTTCCCCGGCTCGCCGGGCAGTCCCTTGGCGGGAGGCAGCCGGACCAGCCAGGGGGACCACTCCCCTCGCGGGGACCAGTCCATGATCCCGTTGAAGGGATCCGGCGTGAAGGCATCGCGCCAGTCTGCGATGCGGCAGGTGGCCGGGTCGCGCTTCAGCTCCGCATAGCACTCCCGAATCAACCGGAAGGCATTCTCATAGAACCCCATCCACAGATGGAGGCCGTGCTCCTGGATGCGATCCGCCGGCCCCCTTCCTGACGCGCCCTTGCCCCCCAGCCTCCAGCCAAGCTGGTACACGGTGACGCGATAGCGCCCCTGGTGCTCGGGGCGCGTGAGCTCGAAGGCGGCGGTGATCCCCGCGCATCCACCTCCGATGATCGCGACGTCGATGCAACGCTCGGTGCTCATGACCCCATCTTCATGAAGATGCACGCAAAGCCTGTCAATCCACGCAGGCCCCGAGCGTCCATGCACGAACGGCGATCTGGAACCGCGGGGTGATCAGAGTTCCTCCCGGAAGACACCTGGGAGTGAGAGCACGAAGTCCGGGCCGTAGACGCGCGCGGGCGTCTGGGCTCCGATCTCCAGATCTCCAGCCAGGACGCGCTCGAGGATGGCCAGCCCGGTGGTGCAGCTGAACCCATAGACTTCGGGAGTGCGCAGGCGCCCACGGAGACGGCGGCCCGCCGCGTCCTCCACCTCCGCGACGATGACGCCCTGGCACCTGGCACGCTCCGCGCTGGTGGGCCCCTCTGGCAGGACCCGCGCATGGACCTCGAGCATGAAGCGGCTCAGCGGCGTCGCGAGCAGCCCACCAGCCCAGCGGTTCGCCATCACCATCATCCACAGGGGCGGCGTCGAGTCCCAGTACACCTCGATGTCTGGAATGCCCGTCGAATAGTACGCGGCGCTCACGTCTCCCCAGCTCACGACGAGCCCCTGGCGCGGTCCGGTCCCAAAGTCGAACTCGTGCTGGAGCGAACCCGAGACGATCTCGCGGATCCTCCCGTCCCGGCGGATGTGGCTGGGCAGGCCCGCGTTGTCCGCGAGCGTCCGGAACGAGCCCCGGGAGACCTGATCGAGTCCAGAGATGCCCAGCTTGAGTCGCCGGGCCCCGCGTAACCGGCGTGACAAGTGGAGCGCGAGGCAGTCCGATGGGACGACGTCGAACCCGACGCCCGGCATGAGCATCACCCCGCGCCGGCGTGCCTCCATGTGATGCTGGAAGACGCCCTCGATGGACAGGGGCTCTCCGCTGAGATCGAGGTAATGGGTCGCCGTGCGCAGGCAGGCCTCGACCATGGGACGGAACGTCTTGGAGAACGGCCCCGCGACATGGAGGACGGCCGCGACATCTCGCAAGGCTTCGTCCAGCCCTGCGTCCAGGCGAGCTACCCGGTACTCCAGCCCCAGCTCCGAGGCGAGGGCCGCCAGCCGAGCCTCGTCCCTCCCGCCAAGGATGGGGCGCAAGCCGCGCTCCTTCGCCGCGCGTGCCAGCAGCCTGCCCGTGTAGCCCGTGGCACCGTAGAGGAGGAAGGGATGGGAGGTCGGCATTGGATCACCTCCACCAGCAACCTACGACAGGACACCCAACCCGTCGCATGGCCGTCCGTTGAGGACGCGCCGACCTGACTCATTTTCTACGGAGTGGGGTTCGGGCAAGGCCCGAGACATGCCGCGGAGGGTGGGGCTCATGAGCGCCAAGCGACAATCCGACGACGTCCTGCCCGAACGCGCCAAGTTCGTGCATGAATCCCGTGCGGCGCTGCTCAGTGTCTTCGTGCATGCGGACGCCCAAGCCGATCTCTCGGGTGCCCTCACTCCAGATCTGCGGCCGCTCCCTCTGCCGAAAGCTCTCGAGGTCATCGACGGGCTCCCGGACGGTGACTTCGAGCCCGCGCAGACCATCGCCGGGTTGAGGCTGACGAGCGCTGTTCTCCTCGAAGACAAGAAGGAGCTCGAGCCCTATCTCACGGAACTCCTGGGCGTGAACGCCAGGTCATTCAGGGGCTCGATACGCGACGCGTTGCTCCGACCACGTGATGGCCGAGTCGAGTCCGTGACCTATGCGGATCTCCGGCGGATCTTCTATAGCGACTCCTCCCGGGACCTGAGGGGAGACTTCCGCAGGAGAAGGAGCCCCCCAGCCCCCGTCTCTCCTGCCAAGGACAGCGAGCAGCGTCCCAAGCCCGACCCGGCCATTCTGGCGCGCCTCCAAGCGGAGAGCACCCGGGAGGACGAGCGGACGGGTCGCCGGGAGGGTGTACTGAAGGACATCCAGTCCTGCTTCGCCGGGCCGGCCGAGCAACCGCTGAGAGCACGGCGTGAGAGCCGGGTGGACCTGAACTCTCTCGTCACGACCGTGGACATTGCCTCGGAGTCCCGCTGGGACTTCCCGACGCTTGTCAGCGCCCTGGATCCACGCAACTGGAAACAATCGAAGTTCTGGCCCGCGAGCGACCAGATGCAGCTCAGCGAGACGACCCCTCCCGTCTTCACGCCCGTTGAGCCGAGCTCCCAGAAGGGACCGAGCTGGCATGGGTACCTCTTCGAACACGTCGAATGGAACTGGAACCTGCAGCGCATCTCCTCGTTCCGGAACTTCCTCGAGATCGACTTCGCCGTGGACCCCGTCGAGCAGTGGATCCGTCTGCAGTTCGCTCTCTACTCGTGCGAGGGCAGCGAGCTCTCCGTGCTGAAGCAGAAGCGGGGCATCGACGTCGACTCCGGCTTCCAGTGCGTCGCGGCGCTCCCCGCCTCTCCTGGCCAGCAAAACGGCGCCTTCAAGCTCCGCACCGTGAAGCACGTCCGCTTCGCGGACCTCCTGGACCGGCGAACCCCGAACCAGGGCCCGGCGGGAGTCGGTCTCTTCCTGTCCTTTCTGGCTCCGTCCCTCGTGGGGCTCTGGATGAACGAACTCCTCGATAGTCTCGAAAGGAATCCTCCGTCATGACCACGTCCACTCGAGACAGTGACCGGGATACGCCGATGATGGACGCCTCCTCGGCCGCCACCTTCTGGAACGACATGTTTCAGACCAACTTCACCTTCTGGCAGAGCCAGCACAGCCGCTTCTTCTCCGCGCTCGATAAAATGAGGGAGGGAAAGTACGACTCCGCCCAGTGGATGCAGGACGTCGCCGGGTCCTGGGATGCGTGGCTCACGCTGCTGGCGAGCCCCTGGCAGGCGTCGGCAGGTCGAGAGCGGCAACTGCCCACCTTGCTCTTCGTCGTGGATGGAGACGCCGAGTTCATCGGCCCCACGGATGCCCCCACGCATGTCTTCCTCCCCGATGGCGTCACAACCCGCGTGACGGATCTCCATCCAGTGGTAGGGGCAGGAATTGCGGTGCGAGGAAAGAGCCTGGAACAGGGAACTGGCAACATCGACGCGAACGCTCACATCCGGGCCCAGCTCTCGCCGAACCGGGACCGGGTGGAGGTCTCCCTCGTCGATCTCGGCCGAGGCCAGAGCCGGCGAAAGACCCAGGGCATCGACCCGGGGCTCTACGTGGGTGCCGTCTATGCCACGGAGGTAGCGACCCGCCGCCCCCTGGCGATCATCTACGTGCTCGTCGAGGAGTCCAAGGAGCCGTAACGCCCACGCAGGGCAGCCCCTCTCCCTACCCGAGAGCACCAGACTGGGAGACGCGATGAGCCACATCGGAGGTCATGAGGAGGAGAACGCGCTGCCGCTGGCCGAGTACTCGCTCTCGCGCGGGGACTCCGAGTTCGAGGACTCATTCCTGCGAGAGCTCGTCTGGCAACCTCCCCCGGTGCCCATGCCCGTGCTGGGCGAGCGGCTGGGAGGCCTGGATGGGAGCCGCTACGAGATCCTCGAGCTGATCGGCCAGGGTGGCATGGGCCAGGTCTTCCGGGCCCTGGATCATGAACTGCAGCGGACCGTCGCCCTCAAGTTCCTGCTCTCCTTCCTGCGCATGTCCCCTCAGCAGGTGACGGCGCTCCTGCGTGAAGAGGCCCAGGCCATCGCACGGCTGGACCACGACAACATCGTGCGGATCCACGATCTGGCCCTGTGGAACACCGGCTTCCGGCAGAAGAGCGGGCTGCCCCCGGCGAAGGTTCCCTTCCTGGTGATGGAGTACCTGGAGGGAAAGACCCTGCAGTCCATCCTGATGAAGGGGCGGCTGGAGCTGCGGCGCGCGCTCGACATCATGCTCGATGTGGGCGCGGGGCTGGCCCATGCCCATGAGCGCCACCTCGTCCATCTGGACCTCAAGCCAGGCAATGTCTTCATCCTCGCCCAAGGCCGCGCGAAGCTGCTCGACTTCGGCCTGTCGCGCTTGCTGACGGGCGGCACCTTCACGCTCGACACCACGGGCTCGGGAACACCTCCCTACATGTCTCCCGCCCAGTGGCGGCGCGAGCCTCCCCATTCGTGCGACGACACGTGGTCCTGCGGCGTCCTCCTCTTCGAGATGCTGACGGGCCAGCTCCCCTTCCCCTCGCTGGAGTCCGAGGAGATCCAGAAGTACGTCACCTCGGCCCGGCCGATGCCCTCGGTGCGCGAGCGTCGACCAGAGCTGCCCGTGGAGTTGGACAAGTTCATCGCCTCGACGCTGGACAAGACGCCCGGCAACCGCCCTCCCGATGGCTCCGAGCTGCTGAAGCGGCTGTGCGCCCTTCAAGAGAACCTCGCCCTCAGGCCCCGGCGGGTGCGGGCCGTGGCGGAGCGGCGACAAGTCACCCTGGTGGCATGCCGGCTCTCGCTCGCCTCCAGCAGCGGCGTCATCGATCCCGAGGACTTCAGCGAGCTGGAGGAGTCCTTCCACCGCGCCTGCACGCGCCTCATCCAACAGGCGGGGGGAACCATCACGACGGCCATGGGGGCCGAGGTGCTCGCGAGCTTCGGCTACCCGCGCCTGCAAGAGGATGACTCGGAGCACGCGGTCCGGGCGGCCCTGCGCCAGACCCAGGAGCTGCCACGAGAGCTGTTGAGCCACTGGCGCCAGGGGCTGTCCGTGCGGGTGGGCATCCACACGGACCTCGTGGCCCTGTCCGACGTGATGCCCGAGTTCCATGGAATGACACCCGCCATGCAGGGCGAGGGCCCTCGCATCGCCTCCTGGCTGGCCACGCAGGCCGAAGCAGGGACGGTGCTCCTCAGCGATCAGGCCTATGCGCTCGTGCGCGGTCGCTTCCACACCAGGTTCCTCGGCCAGCGAACCTTCGAGGCGCTCTCGGGGCCCCAGTCCGTCGGCCTCCACCAGGTGCTTCACGAGCGCAGGAACGTGACCCGCTTCGACCGGGCGCTCGTCATGGGCCCCCTCACGACGCTGACGGGACGAGAGCCGGAGCTGCGGCGCCTCACCCTGTTGAGGGAGTCCACGCGCGATCAAGGGGCCTTCATCCTCCTGCGGGGCGAAGCGGGGATCGGCAAGTCCCGCCTCATCCAAGAGCTGCACGATCGCGAACCCGCCAATGCGAGCACCTGGTTCCGGTGCCAGTGCTGGCCCCAGTTCAAGGACAGCGCCTTCCATCCCTTCATCACCTGGCTCCAGCGCTTCCTGGAGTTCTCCCCCGAGGACACGCCCGAGGAGAAGCTGCGCAAGCTGGGGGAACAACTGGGAGCAGCTGGCCTGCCCACGGAGCATGTGCCCCCCCTCGCCTCGCTCCTGTCCCTGCCTCTTCCCGAGGGCACTGCCTTCCGGAGTCTCCCCCCGGAGCATCAGCGGGAGCGAGGGGTGCGGGCGCTGGCCGCGCTCTTCCAGCAACTGAGCGAGAAGCGGCCCCTCGTGTTCGTCGTGGAGGATGTGCATTGGGCCGATCCCTCGACCCTCCAGTTCCTAGGGTTCCTCCTGGAGAGCCTCGAGCGCCTCCGGGCCTGCTTCCTGCTCACCACCCGTCCCGAGTTCACCCATGCCTGGGCGGGCCATGACTCCTTCTTCGAACTCCGGCTCGAGCCCCTCTCCCCTCAAGCCACCTCGGCGCTGATTCAGGAGACCGCCCACGGCACGCCCCTAGCGGCGGAGACGATCGAGATGCTCGTGGCGAGAACCGACGGCGTTCCGCTCTTCATCGAGGAGCTGACCCGGATGGTGGTGGAACAGGGAGGCACGGGCGCCACCGCGGAGGGCTCGCTCCTGCCCATCCCCACCACCCTGCACGAGCTGCTCCAGGCGCGGCTCGACCAGCTCCCTGCCCAGACGAAGGCGCTGGCGCAGCTCGCGGCCCTGCTCGGCCGGGAGTTCAGCCACGACGTGCTCCACGCCGTCTCGTTCCTGGAAGAGGACGAGCTGCGACAGACCATCGAGCGACTCGAACGCGCCGGCCTGCTCTTCCAGCAGGGGTGGCCACCCCACCTGACCTATAGCTTCAAGCACTCGCTCATCCAGGACGCGGCCTACCAGTCGCTGACGCGGAGCACGCGCCAGCACTACCACACGCGCCTCTTCCACGTGCTGAGCGAGCGCTTCCCCACGATGGCGCAAGAGCAGCCAGAGCTGCTCGCGAACCACGCCACCCGCGCGGGCCTCTCGGAGCAGGCCGTGGAACTCTGGCAGCGGGCGGGGCAGCTCGCCGCATCGAAGTCCGCCCTCGCCGAGGCCATCCACCACTTCACCCGAGCCCTCGAGCAGCTCGCGTTCCTGCCACCGTCGCGAGAACGGGACGAGCGGGAGATCACCCTGCGGGTCGAGCTGGGCCAAGGGCTCGTCTCGACGAAGGGCTTCGCCGCCAAGGAGGTCGAGGAGGTCTTCACCCGCGCACACGAGCTGTGCGAACAGTACGGGGAGGTCCCCTTCTCCGTCCTCTGGGGCATCTGGGCCGTCGCGCTGGTGCGGGGCAGCCGCGAGGACACCGATCAGCTGGAGGCGCTCTTCTATCGGCTCCTGGAAACCCAGGCGGATGCCACCACCCAGGTGGTGGTCCATTCCTCGCTCGGAACCCTGGAGTTCTGGCGAGGCCACTACGCCGAGTCCCTGCGGCACAACACCCTGGCCAAGCAGTTGAGCCGCGAGGACCCCTCCATGAGGAACCTGGCGCGCATCCGCGGCGGCGGCAGCCAAAGCTATGTCGCTGAACAAGTGCTCCACGCGCACCTGAGCGGGGCCTTCGGCGAGTCGATGCTGGGAAACATCGACCGCGCCCGCGAGCTCTGCCAGGAGGCGCTCGCCCTGGCCGAGGCGATGCAACACCCGTACGCCGTCGCGCTCACGCTCTCATTCGCCGCCACGATCGAGTACGAGGTGGACGAGCCCGAGGTGGCGCGGGACCTGGCCAACCGGCTGATCGCCGTCTCCACCCGGAACGGCTTCCTGTTCACCCTGGCGACGGGCTACTGCGTCCTGGGCTGGGCCACCGCCCGCCTCGGAGACCCTCAGGCGGGCATCCCCATCGTCCAGCAGGGCCTTGGGCTCCTCCAGGCCATGGGCGCCCTGCTCATCTACCCCACCTGTCTGGTGTGCCTGCTCAAGGCCCAGCTGCTCGCCGGCCAGAACGCCGAAGGACTGGCCGCGACGAAAGAGGGGCTGAGCATGCTCGACACCCTTCTGGCCCGCCGGGCGCGCGGCGACCTGCTGCGGCTCCAGGGAGAGTTCCTGCGCCAGCAGGGCGCGCTGGAGGCGGCACGGGCGTCCATGGAACTGGCCCTGGCGGAGGCCCGCGACTGTGGCGCGAGGCTCCACGAGCTGCGCGCGGCCGCGAGCCTGGCTCGACTCCTGCGACAGTCCGGCAACGTCTCCGAGGCCCATGCGGTCCTCGCGGAGACCTGCGGCAGGTTCCCCGGAGGGTCCGAGCTCCGGGACTACAAGGTCGCCCGCGAGCTCCTTACGGAGCTCTCCGGCCACGAGGAGGCACCTGGGGCGACGCCGGGCTGAGCCCGGGCTACTCCTCGGCGAAGGGCTGGACGGACTGCGCCACCGCCAGCTCCTGGCGCGCCTCGCTCAGCTCCGAGTTCGTCGCCCGGAGCCGATCCGACAGCACCTGCACGAAGCTCCAGAGCATCTTCACCGCGAGGATGGACTCGCGCTTCATCAGGCTCATCAGGTCCGGACGGGCAATGACCATCGTCCGCGTGGGCTCGGTGGCGCGCACCGTGGCCGAGCGCGGCGCGTTGTCGATGAGCCCCATCTCTCCGAAGTGCCCGCCGGCGCGCAGCTCCGCGATCTCCACACCGTTCTTCTCGATGACGACGCGGCCGCGGATGACGACGAAGAGCTCCTCGCCGGGCTGCCCTTCGATGACGATCTCTCGCCCCGCCGGGAAGGTGCGCGTGGTGGCGATGGACAGCACCGCCGTCTGCTCCTTGTAGGTGAGGTGCCGGAAGAGCGGGATCTTCCGCAGCGCCTCCATGCGCGACTGCGCCTCGCTCGTCTCCTCGCTGGCCACCGCGCCGTCGCCCGCCACCTTCACCACCACCGCGGTGATGTTGTCCTTGCCGCCGCGCTCGTTGGCCGTGTCCACGAGCTTCTTGGGCAGGTCCCCCGCCGCGATGTTGCTCACCAGCGGCAGCATCTCCTCGTCCTCGAGGTAGCCGTGCAGGCCGTCCGAGCAGAGGATGAACACGTCGCCCGGCATCAGATCGACGATCAGCGTGTCGACCTGCACCGACTCCTGGATGCCCACCGCGCGCGTAATCACGTTGCGGTACTGCGAGTTGGCCGCCTGCTCCTTGGTGATGGTGCCGGCCTTGAGCTGCGCGGCCACCAGCGTGTGGTCCTCGGTGAGCCGGTGGCACTGGCCGTGGCGCACCAGGTACACGCGCGAGTCGCCCACGTGGCCGATGACGCCCTTGTTGCCGCTGAGCGCCAGGCACACGAACGTGGTGCCCATGCCGCGCTTGGAGGCGTCCGTCAGCGCCATCTTGTAGATGTCCGCGCACGCGCGCTGGATGGCCACCTCCACCAGCGCCGCCGCCGCCGAGCGGCTGTCCTGCGACGGGTTGGACGCCAGATCCTTCAGCAGGTGCTTGTTCGCGGTGATGTGCTGCTTGACCACTTCGGTTGCCCGCGCGCTGGCGACTTCGCCCGCCGCGTGGCCGCCCATGCCGTCGGCGACGATGAACAAGCCGAGCGGCTGATCCACCAGCATCGCGTCTTCATTGTGCTGGCGCTTCCGACCGACGTCGGACAAACCGAAGGCTTCTGTGGTCAAGGCCAAACTCGACACTCCCATGACTCCGAGGGATGACTCCGCACGTTACGCAGCACGCCGAAGACCTGGCAAGGTTCACTGTCCGACCGGCGCCGCGCGCATCCTGTCAGAGCCTTCCCCGGCGGAGAAGCCGCCTCCTCCGCCAGCAAGCAAGCGGTGACGACCGACACTCCCGGTTCACCGCCAATCCGCGAAAACGCCGAGCAGCAGCCCACCCGCGTAGGGCGCCGCCACGCTGCGCCTGCGGTAGCTGAACGGCTCCCCGTAGCCCCCGCTCACCCCCAGGGCCACCCTACCTAGCTGGTAGCCCAGGTGGACCCGTCCTTCCAGCAACCCCGCGCTGTAGCGCTCGTCGGGCAGGTTGCGCAGGTGCGCCCCGTACCAGAGCGGCCCGGCCGTCACCTGGAACCCCCAGTGGAACCCCGAGGGGCTCTGGTTGCGGTAGCCCCCGCCCACCTGCACCGTGTGCTCGTGGAAGGAGTCGATGGGCTCGTCCGCGCCCGCGACGACCGTGTCCGGCAGCGCCACGGCGAACCCGCCCCCACCCTCCAGCACCAGCACGAGCGCGTCCTTGCGGTCCTGGAAGACGGTCAACTGCCACTGAATCCGGGCCTGAGGGGTGACCGTCCCCCCTCTCAGGTAGGAACCCAGAAAGGCCCCGCGTGGGAGCCATACGGGGGTGTACTCCCGCTCGGGCGTGGAGGTGCTCGACTGGGCCTGCGCGACCGTGGAGAGCCCGAACAGGAAGTAAAACAGGAGCCAATGGCGGGACATGCTACCTTTACCGCCATCCCACACGGCGCTTGTCAACGAACTGTTCGGTTGGCTATAGCTGCCGCCTCCATCCGCCTCTCCGGGAAGGGTGCTTTTTGGCCACGTCGCTCCGGGCGTTCGTTTTCCTTGATTCGCTGCAGCCGCAGCTCGCCGCGCACATCTGCACGACCTGCCGCGGCTATTTCCCGGTGCCCTATGTGGCCTCCCTGTTCGTGGAGATTGCCCCGGGCATGGCCATCCACGGCATCATCGACACCGCGCTGAAGGGCACGCGGGTCCACCCGGCTACCCTGGTGGTGGAGCGCGCCTACGGCATGCTCGAGGTCCACCACGAGGACAAGGGCGAGGTGCGCAGCGCCGGCGACTCCATGCTCCGCTTCCTGGAGGCCAAGGAGGAGGACCGCATCAAGCCGAAGCTGGTCTCCAACACCATCATCCGCGCCATCGAGCCGATGCACGCGATGATCCTCGACAAGATTCGCTTCGGTTCGATGATCGAGCCGGGCCAGTCGCTCTTCATCCTCGAGTGCGAGCCGGCCGCCTACGCGGCGCTGGCGGCCAACGAGGCGGAGAAGGCGGCCGACGTGAAGCTGGTGGACGTGACGCCGTACGGCGCCTTCGGTCGGCTCTACATGGCCGGCTCCGAGGCGGAGATCGACGCGGCGGCCGAGGCCGCGGTGGCGGCGCTCAAGGGAATCACCGGCAAGGAGCCGGCTTCCTTCAAGGACAAGTAATTTCCAGCCAGTCCCCTCAGGGGCAGGGCTGAAGTGATTTCACCGCAGCAGCGGAGAGGAACCAACAGATGGCGGATGCACTCGGGCTGATTGAAACGAAGGGCTTCGTCGGCATGGTCGAAGCGGCGGACGCGATGGTGAAGGCGGCCAAGGTGGAGTTCGTCGGCTACGAGAAGATCGGCGGCGGCTACGTGACGGCCATCATCCGTGGCGACGTGGCTGCGGTGAAGGCGGCCACCGAGGCGGGCGCCCGGGGCGCCGAGCGCGTGGGCGAGCTGGTCTCCGTCCACGTGATTCCGCGCCCGCACGGCAACCTGGACATGGTGTTGCCGCTGGGTCGTAAGGACAAGGCCAAGGTGGAGAACACCTGACCATGCTGATGGGCAAGGTGGTGGGGACGGTGGTCTCCACCCGCAAGGAGCAGGAGCTCGAAGGCCTCAAGCTGCTGGTCCTCCGGGGAATGGATCTGGAGGGCAAGGCGAACGGCCCGGTGGTGGTCGCGGTCGACGCGGTCGGCGCCGGCGTCGGCGAGGTGGTGCTCTACTGCTCCGGCTCCAGCGCCCGGCAGACCCAGGTAACCAAGGACCGCCCCGTCGATGCGACCGTGATGGCCATCGTCGATCAGTTGGAAGTGGGCGGCACACTGAAGTACGTGAAGGAATAGAACCCATGCCAGTCGTGACAGTCCGGGCCTCCAAACGCCCGGCGAAAGGCGACTCCCTGGTTCGCAAGGTGACCGAGGCGGCGGGAGACCTGCTCGCGCAGAGCGATCGCGTTCTCGTCGTCTACGGCAAGGAGACCGCCAGCATCTACTACGAGGGTTCGGAGCCGGCCCCGTCGCTGCCCCGCGCCTCGTGACGTGAAGTGGCGGGCGCCCTGCCCCGCCGGGAGCCCCGCTGATGTCCCTCGACCCGAAGCAGATCGACGCCATCGTCGATCAAGTGGTCCGCAAGCTCTCCAAGGAGCTGTCGGACCTGCCGCAGCCGGTGCCCGCCCCCGCGAAGCCTCCGCACGGCCACAACGATGACCGGGCCGGCAGTGAGCGCCGCTTCGGCACCGCTCCCCTCACCCCCGAGGCCCGGCCGCCCGTCTCGCGCCGAGCGGGCTCCCACCGGGGCCGCAAGGGCATCTTCGACGACCTGGACAGCGCCACGGAGGCTGCTCGCGCCGCTCACGAGGAGTGGAGCGAGATGTCCCTGGAGGTGCGGGACCGCGCCATCGAGGCCATGCGCGAAGTCACCCGCCGCTCCGCCCGCGAGCTGTCCGAGATGGCGGTGAAGGAGACGGGGCTGGGGCGCGTGGAGGACAAGGTCAAGAAGAACCTCCTGTGCGCCAACAAGACTCCGGGCACGGAGATCCTCCGCGCCACGGCCTTCACGGGAGACCACGGGCTGGCGCTGCTGGAGCGGGCGCCCTACGGCGTCATCGGCTCCATCACCCCCACCACCAACCCGACCGAGACGATCATCAACAACGGCATCGGCATGGTGGCCGGTGGCAACGCGGTGGTGTTCAACGTCCACCCGAGCGCCAAACGGGTGAGCGCGCACCACATCCAGCTGCTCAACGAGGCCATCGTCTCGGCGGGTGGGCCGGACAACCTGCTGTGCGCGCTGGCCGAGCCGACGATCGACTCGGCGCAGGCGCTGATGAAGCACAAGAACGTGCGCCTGCTGGTGGTGACGGGTGGCCCGGCGGTGGTGCGCGCGGCGATGAACTCGGGCAAGCGCGCCATCGCGGCCGGCCCGGGCAACCCGCCGGCGGTGGTGGACGAGACGGCCCACATCGACCGGGCGGCCAAGGACATCGTCGACGGCGCCTCGCTGGACAACAACATCGTCTGCATCGTGGAGAAGGAAGTCTTCGCGGTGGCCTCCATCGCGGACGCGCTCAAGCGCCACATGGAGAACCATGGCGCCTACGAGGTGACGGGCGCGGCCATCCACCGGCTGGAGAAGCTGGTGGTCCACGACGGCCACCCGGTGAAGGACTGGGTGGGCAAGGACGCGGAGAAGATCGCCGAGGCCGCCGGCATCCGGGTGCCCAAGGGCACGCGGCTGCTGTTCGCGGAGGTGGACCCCTCGCACGCCTTCATCCAGGCGGAGCTGCTGCTGCCGGTCATCGGCTTCTCGCGGCTGCGCACGGTGGAGGACTGCATCGCCGCGGCCGTGCAGGCCGAGCACGGGTTTGGCCACACGGCGACGATGCACTCGACGAACCTGGACCACCTCAACGCGATGGCGCGCGTCATCAACACCTCCATCTTCGTGAAGAACGGGCCGTCCTTCGCGGGGCTGGGGATGACGGGCGAGGGCTACACCTCCTTCACCATCGCCTCCCCCACGGGCGAGGGGCTGACCACCGCGGTGAACTTCACCCGCGAGCGGCGCTGCACCCTCAAGGACGCGTTCCGCATTGTCTGAGCCAACGCCACTTCCCGGGCCCGCGCTGGCGCTCTTGGAGCTGGACTCCATCGCGCGCGGCTACGTCGTGGCCGACGCGGTGGTGAAGCGCGCCTCGGTGACGATCGCGCTCGCGGAGGCGGTGACACCGGGCAAGTACCTGCTGCTCTTCTCCGGCCCGGTGGCGGAGGTGCAGGAGTCCTTCGCGGCGGGCCTGGAGACGGCGGGGCGGACGCTGCTGGACAAGCTGTTGCTGCCCATGGCCGCGGACGGGCTGGTGGAGGGACTGCAGGGCCGCTTCCCAGGGGTCTTCGGCGAGAGCGTGGGCATTGTCGAGACGCACACGGTGGCCGCCGCGCTGCTGTGCGCGGACACGGCGCTCAAGCGGGCCGAGGTGACGCTGGAGCGGCTGCAGCTGGCGCGCGGCATCGGCGGCAAGGGCCTCTTCGTGGTGAGCGGTGAACTCCACATGGTGGAGGCCGCGCTCGAGGGGGCGGCGACCGCCGTGGAGCCGCACCTGCTGCAGACGACGGAGCTCATCCAGCGCCTCAGTCCCGAGCTGCGCGGCCGGGTGCTGTAGCGCCCTCCCCTGCACAGAAAAGTTCGGGCTTTGGAACTTCTCTGCGCGGGTGAGTCAGGGACCGGACCGTCCCGCCGCTACAACGTGCGGTGGCCGACGATTCCGTATTGCCCCGCCGTACACCGGGCTGCCACGCAACACTCCATGGGATTACACCTTTCTCATGAGAAACGGGAACTCGCCTGCCATGTTGGAGGAGCCGTCGTCGGACCGTCCTCCGGATTGGCAGCTGGCCCCGGGGGCCGCGGAGCCGAGCGCCATGGCGCCGTCGGCGGACCTGCCCTACCGCGAGCTCTTCCTGGCCGTCGCCGAGCAGATTCCGGACGCCATCTTCACCAAGGATCTCCAGGGCCGCTACACGTTCATCAACAGCGCGGGAGCGCGCTACCTGGGCCTGCCCCCCGAGCAGATCATCGGCCGCAAGGACTCGGATCTGATGTCGCCGGAGGAGGCGCAGAACACGCAGGAGTTCGACCGTCAGACGCTGCTGGCCGGGCGCACCCTGCACGCGGAGATGACCGAGTTCATGGCGGGGGTGCGCCGCGAGTGGCTCTCGACCAAGGGGCTCATCCAGCAGGACGGGCAGGTGCGGGGGCTGTTCGGCATCTGCCGTGACTTGTCGGAGCACCGGCGCAGCGAGGCGGCGCGCACCCAGAGCGAGGCGCTGTTCCGGGCGGCGGCCAGCAGCAACTTCGATGCGTTCTGCATCCTCCGCAATGAGCCCGAGGGCCTGCGCCTGCTGCGGCTCAATCCCCATGCCGAGGCACTCTTGAGCTGCACGGCGCTCGAGGCGGAGGGGCGGCTGCTGTCCGACTTCCCGCAGGCGAGCTTCATCGCGCCGGCCCACCTGTGCGAGGAGGTCTGGCGGACGGGCAAATCGCACGATGACGAGGTAGAGCAGGTGCTGCCCCGACAGGGGCGCCGGTGGTTCCGCCGCCAGCTCAACGCGGTGGGCGACTGCATGGCGGTGATGGTGCGGGACATCACCGAGCAGCGCGAGAGCGAGATGCGGCTGCGGCTCAACGAGCGCATGGCCGCCATCGGGATGCTGGCCGCGGGGGTGGCGCACGAGATCAACAACCCGCTCGCCTTCGTCTCCAGCAACCTCTGCTACATCGACAAGGAGCTGCGCCGGCTGAAGCTGAGCCCGAACGACCTGGGCGAGATGATGGAGGCCATCACCGACGCGCGCGAGGGCGCCGATCGGATGCGTGACATCGTCCAGAGCCTCCGGGCGCTGGCCCGGGGAGATTCGATCACCACCCGCCCGATGGACCTCCAGGAGGTGCTGGAGAACTCGGTCCACCTGATCTGGGGCCGACTGAGGAGCCGGGGCGGGCTGGTGCGCGACTACGCGGATCTGCCGCAGGTGATGGGCAACTCGGTGCAGCTGTCCCAGGTATTCGTGAACCTGTTGATCAACGCGGTGCAGGCCCTGCCCCAAAGCAGCGGGGAGATCCGGCTGGTGACGCGGCTGCACAGCGACACGCTGGTACGGGTGGAAGTCCACGACAACGGCTGTGGGATTCCGGCCGAACACCTGAACCGGATCTTCGAGCCGTTCTTCACCACCAAGCCCGTCGGAGAGGGAACCGGGCTGGGGCTGTCGATCAGCCATGACATCATCCGCGGGCTGGGAGGAGAGCTGACGGTGAGCAGCATCCCAGGCAAGGGAACCACGTTCCGCATCCTGCTGCCCGTGGCCCCCGCCGACGCTCCCCTCGACGAGATGCACTGAGCGGATCCCGCGTGTCCAAAGCTCGAACCGAGAGCAGCCGGGCACAACTCGAGGCCGTGATCAATGCGATGGCCGACGGCGTGGTCGTCTTCGACATGGACGGCAACGTAGTCCTGGTCAACGAGGCAGAGGCCCGGATCTGTGGCTTCGCGAGTGCCGAGGAGATGAAGCGCGATCTCGCGTTCTTCGCGGAGATCTACGAGCTCTCGCTCGAAGATGGGCGCCATGTTCCCGTGAAGGAGTGGCCCGTCTCGCTGGTGCTGGCGGGCCAGACCCTCAACCAGCTGCAACTCCGCGCCCGGCGACGCGATACGGGACAAGAGTGGGACATCCAGTTCAGCGGAGCGCCCGTTCGGGATGACACGGGAGCACAGGTGCTCGCCGTCGTCATCACCCGCGACATCACGGATCACGTCCGCGCCGAGAAGACGCTCCGTGCTTCGCAAGAGCGCTACCGGGCGCTCTTCGAGGCCATCGATGAAGGCTTCTGCGTCATGCGGATGATCTTCGACGAACACGACAAAGCCATCGACTACCAATTCCTCGAGACGAACGCCGCCTTCGAGCGCCACACCGGGCTCGCGAATGCCGTGGGAAAGAAGGTCAGCGAGCTCGTTCCACAGCTCGATGAGTCCTGGTTTCGGATCTACGGACGGGTGGCGCTCACCGGCGAGGCGCTGCGCTTCGAGAATCACGCCCCGGCGATGGGCCGCTGGTTCGAGGTGTACGCGTCTCGCGTGGGCGAGCCGGAGCGCCGGCTGGTCACGCTCGTCTTCAAGGACATCACCGAGCGCAAGCTGGCGGAGCAGGCGCTCCGCGAGAGCGAGGCCCGCGCGCACCAGGCTGCCGCCAAGGCCGAAGCCGAGAGCCGCCTGCTCGACGCCGTGCTCGCGGCGGCGCCCGCGGGCATCATCGTGGCGGACGCCACCGGCAGGATCGTTCGGACGAACCCCGCCAATGCGCGCCTGTGGGGAGTCGTCCCCATGTCCTCCAGCGTGGACGAGTACCACGAGTGGAAGGGCTGGTGGGCTGACGGCTCGGAGCGGCAGGGCCGCCGCGTGGAGGCACATGAGTGGGCCCTGACCCGGGCCCTGCGCGGAGAGAGCGCGCCGGGCGACATCGTCGAAATTGAACCGTTCGACGCTCCGGGGACGCGCCGCACCATGCTGAACTCCGGTGCCCCCGTGCGGGATTCGGCGGGAAACATCCTCGGGGCCGTGGTGGCACAGATGGACATCACCGCCCGCGTCGCGGCCGAGGAGGCCGTCCGAAGGAGCGAGGAGCGGCACCGGCTCGTCAGCCTCGCCACGAACGACGTGATCTGGGACTGGGATCTCCAGACGAACCAGGTTGAATGGAACGAAGCGGCGCTGGAGCAACTTGGCTACACGCCCTCGGCGATCGGCCACACCAGCGAGGGCTGGTACAGCTGCATCCACCCGGAGGATCTCGACCGGGTGCTCAAGGGAATCCACGCGGCGATCGATGGCGACCAGGACAGCTGGACCGACGAGTATCGCTTCCGCAGGAGCGATGGCTCCTACGTCACCTTCCTCGATCGCGGGCACATTGGCAGGGACGCTTCCGGCAAGGCCGTGCGCATGATTGGCTCGATGTTCGATCTGACCGAGCGTCATCGGGCAGAAGCCGCCCTGCGGGAGAGCAAGGAGCGCTTCGAGGCGCTGGCAGACAACATCTCCCAGCTCGCCTGGATGGCGGACGAGACGGGGTGGATCTTCTGGTACAACCAGCGCTGGTTCGACTACACGGGCACGACGCTCGAGGAGATGGAGGGCTGGGGCTGGCGGAAGGTCCACCACCCGGAGCACGTGGAGCGCGTCGTCGAGCGGTTCCGGCAGCACATCTCCTCGGGAGAGGTGTGGGAAGAGACCTTCCCGCTGCGCTCCAAGACGGGCGAGTACCGCTGGTTCCTCACCCGCGCCCGTCCCATCCGGGACGAGCTGGGCCGGGTGCGCCGCTGGTTTGGAACCAACACGGACATCACCGCGCAGCGCGAGACCGAGGCGCGGTTGAAGGAAGCCCTCAAGGCACGCGACGAGTTCCTCTCCATCGCGAGCCATGAGCTGAGGACTCCGCTCACGTCGATGAAGTTGCAGCTGCACCTGATGCAGCGCGGCCTCGAGCACGGCGACCCGAGCGCCGCCTCGGCGGAGCGGGTCCGCAAGCTCGTGGAGCAGTCGAATCGACAGATCGCACGGCTCGCACGGCTGATCGACGACATGCTCGACATCGCGCGCATCCAGACGGGCCGGCTCGTCATCGAGCCGACCCCGGTGGACGCCGTCGAGCTCACCCGGGATGTGCTGGGGCGCCTGGGCCCGCATCTGGCCGAGGCAGGCACTCCCGCCACGCTGGAGGCGCCGGAGCGGCTCGAGGCCCGGTGGGATCCCTTCCGCATCGAGCAGGTCATCACGAACCTGCTCACCAACGCCATGCGTTATGGGAACCACAAGCCGGTCACCGTGCGGCTGCGCTCACGCGAGGGGCGCATCCTGCTGAGCGTGCAAGACCAGGGGCTGGGCATCGCGAAGGCGAGCCAGGAGCGCATCTTCAACCGCTTCGAGCGGGCCATCTCCGCGAGCGTCGTGTCGGGCCTGGGCCTGGGGCTCTTCATCAGCCGGCAGATCGTCGAGGCGCACGGCGGCCGCATCTGGGTGGAGAGCGAGGGCCCGGGTCGAGGCTCGACGTTCTGCGTCGAGCTCCCCGCCTTCGCGGCTACCGCTCGTTCCTGAGCAGTGCCTCGGGAACATCGATGTGGCGGGAGCGGAGCCACTCGCCCAGCGCCTTGCCCTGTGGATCGAAGCGCGTAGACGACGAGACGCCCTCGCCGAGAATCCCGTCGATGACGAAGTTCAGCCCTCGGAGCCGGGGGAAGAGGTGCCGCTCGATGGGGAAGGCGGCGGCCTCGGGGAGCAGCTCGCGGAGCTTGTCCGAGGTAAGCGTATGCACGAGCCACCTCCACGCCTCGTCCGTGCGGGCCCAGACGCCGATGTTGGCCGTGCCTCCCTTGTCGCCACTCCGCGCGGCGACGATGCGACCGAGTGGCACTCGACGCGTTGGACCCGCGGGCAGCGGCTCGGGGAGCGCGGGTGACTCCGCCGGTCCGAGGGCCAGCGTCTGCTCCGAAGGAGGAATGACGGAGCGCGTCCCGTCTGGGAGGACAGCGACATGCTCCACCTTCGCCGCGTCGACGTAGGCCGGCGTGTAGACGCCGTAGGGAGCGCTGTCCGCTGGAGGCGCCGTCATCGTGAAGCCGGGATAGCTCCCCAGCGCCAGCTCCACCGCCGCGCCGCTGAAGGCCCGTCCGATCACCTTCGCGTCGGGGTCCTTCACCACCACCCGCAGGAACGCCGCCGCCTGCTCCTCCGTGGGCGCGTCCTCCCGGTCGGTCCGGACGAGCGTCCAGTGGATCTCCTTCGGCTTGCGGGGCAGCGCGGCCTCGAGCTGCTCGCGGGCCAGGCGGGCCTTCTCCTCGATGTCGAGGCCGACGAGGACGAACGTCGACTCGTTGCGGTACCCGCCGAGGTGGTTGAGGCAGACCTTCACCGTGGGCGGGGGTGGCTCGCCACGAACGCCCGTGATGCGGACACGGTCCTTGCCGTCGGAGGACAGCGAGAGCGTGTCGAAGCGGGCCGTCGCGTCGGGCCCCGCGTACCGGGCCCCAGTGATTTCGTAGACGAGCTGCGCGGTCACCGTGTCCACCGTCACCGCGCCGCCCGTGCCCGGGTGCTTGGTGATGACGGAACTCCCATCTTCATGGATCTCCGCGAGCGGGAAGCCGGGTCGGCGGGCGTCCAGCTCCGTGAAGAAGGAGTAGTTGCCTCCTGTGGCCTGGGCACCACACTCCAGCACATGGCCGGCGACCATCGCCCCCGCGAGCCGGTCCCAGTCATCCGTCCGCCAGCCGAAGTGCGCGGCCGCCGGGCCCACGACGAGCGAGGCGTCCGTCACGCGTCCGGTGACGACGATGTCCGCTCCCGCGCGCAGGCACGCGGCGATTCCCCACGCTCCCAGGTACGCGTTCGCCGTGATGGGCGTGCCCAGCCCCAGCGCATCCGCGTTGCCCGAGAGATCGTCGCCCTCCACGTGCGCGACCCGGGCCTTCACGCCCAGACGCTCGGAGAGCTGGCGGAGCGCGGTGGCGAGCCCCACGGGGTTCAAGCCGCCCGCGTTGGTGACGACCCGGACCTTCTTCTCCATGGCGAGCGCCAGGCACTGCTCCATCTGGCGGAGGAAGGTCTTCGCGTAACCGAGATCCGGATCCTTCATCCGATCGCGACCGAGGATCAGCATCGTCAGTTCGGCGAGGTAGTCGCCGGTGACGACATCAAGCTGACCGCCTTCGAGCATCTCGCGGACCGCCGAGAAGCGGTCTCCATAGAAGCCCGAGGCATTGCCGATACGCAGGGGGGACGCGGCCATATTTTCTCCACTCAGCGACGACACCTTCACCCCACTCTCTACACCAGCCTCCGCACACCGGGGCGAGCGCAGTACAGAAGAGTCACGAAACCGGGGCAAACCCAGGCGTCCCTAAGACGCCGCCCGGCCACTGACGATTACACCACCGGGCTTCGCCCGACGCGGGACAGGTGTCCGTGGCCCTCCTCGTCGAACCGCCGTAGCAGTTCGTCCCGGCCCTTCTTGCCGTGCTCCAGGAGGTAGGACAGCTCCGTCGGTAGTAGCGCCTGGACGGTGACGAGCCGCACCTCCCCGGACGGCATGGGGAAGCTCCGGGGGAGCGCGCTCGGCCCCATGCCCAGCAGCACACCCACCCTGCCCTCCTGAGTGACGAGCGGCTGGGGCATGCCCTTGCCGGAGACCTCCATGGACATCCAGCCCGTCTTCACCTTCTCGCGCACCCGCTCGTGCTCCGCCACCTCGTCACCCACCCGCTCCAGCAGCAGCAGGGGCCAGCTCTCATGGGCGTCCTTGAGGGGCTCGTCTGTCTCCAGGGCCAGCTCCAATCCGAAGCCCACGGACGGCTCCACGCGGTCCACGAAGAAGTCTGAGAGTCCATCCGTCACCAGCAGGGTGCGTCCACCTGGCCGGTGGATGACACGCCAGACCTGCCGCCGGGCGGGCCATGAGCCGCCCACGACGATGGGGATGATGGCTTCCTCGTCCAACCTTCCCAGAGTGCGCCAGAAGGCCTCGCGGGCGGCGTCCGTCTGCTCTCGCAACGCAATGAGTCGCTGGTTCCGTTCGCGCTCCTCATGGCTGATGGCGCTGGGGCCGGTGACCTCCTTGAACTTCACGCCCGTGATCCCCGCGCGATCAAGGGCCTCTTTGATGTCCTCGGAGACAATGAGGGCGATGGTCCATCCCCAGGTGCGGAACACCCTGGCATCCCCCACCTTCGAGGGGTCGATGCGCATGCCATAAACGGCGCGGTACTGTCCTGTCTTCTCTGGCCGACCGTCCTCCGGCCTCCAGTACCGAACCTCCTCAGAGGCCTTGTCATCAATGCAGCGGACAATGCGGGTAGCGTTCAGGATGGAGAACTGATCCGGTTGCCCGGTGATCCCCACAGGGATGATCTCCACGTCGCTCGGAGCCATCTCCGCAAGAAGGGATGCCACCCTGGCGTGGACGACGGGGATGCTGAAGGCTGCATGCGAGAAGTCGAGGGGAATGCCGGGTCTCTCGGCCGGAATCTGAACATGGCCCTTGAACCGGGCAGGCTCTCCCACCCTGAACTGCCAAGGGTCTTCGAGCTGATGGCCGTTCTGATCAAGGGGATGGCCCAGCTCCCAACGCCCTGGCAGGTACACATCGTCCGCTAGATCGAAGTACCGCTTCGGCATGGCTCCCTCTTACCGTCATGGGTTCCGGGTAACCAGCCGGTTGAGCCGTGTACCCGGTGTGGAGATTTCCTCGGCCAACGCGCGAAGTTCTGCTTCCAGCGCCTGCCTGCACATCTGAATCGTCCGGCACCTGGTCGTTGCGTCATCGAGCCGCCTGTAGATCTCCTCGTGGTACTCCTGCGGGTGGGGCCCCTTGTGGCCCCTGATGCGGACAATGTTCGCCGGATCGTTCAACGACATACCGGCCCGGTCGAAGATCTTCTGGAACTTCGGCGTCCATGGGCCGCCGCTGTGAGTGGCCTCGGTCCACTTGTCCGTGGCGATGTGGTGGTCGTGTCCCTCTGCATCCACCGGCCTGGAAGCCGCCCCGCTCATGCTCTGAGCAGTCGCGGCGACCGCATTGGGAGCCAGGGCGATGGTGACCGCATCAGCGGTCACGGTCACGGCTTCCACCTGCGCCACTTCCGTCAGTCGAACTCCCACCCGCGCTGCGCCTGCCGCTGACGCTTGAGCCGAGCCCGGCAGCGTGGGCACCTTGGCTGAGAAGCTTGCCGCCGTCTGACCGATGGCGGCAGTGAGCAGCAGGGCGAATGCCCGCGCCGCGTTCTTCCCCATCACCTTGCCGTACTTGCTCCCGGCATCGCGGATCGCCGCGAACGTGGTGGCGTGATCCAACTCCTCCACCATCCGCCTGAAGCCTTGGATGAGCGTCCAGAACGTGTCCACTCCGATGTAACAGACGAAGCTGGCCGTGACGACCGTCGCCAGCCCTTTGGAGAACACCGGCTCGGGCGCCAGCCACATCGCCGCGTAGATCGCCATCGTCCAGTACAGCGTGGCCTTGATCGCCTCCGGGTCGGCCAGGTCCTTGAAGGCCTGCATCATCTCCGGCACCACCTCTTCGATGGCGAAGGACATGGCCAGGGCGTAACGGCCATCCCCGGTAAGGACAGGGTGAGTCATCAGCGCCTTGCGACAATCCCCAGGCTTCCCGAGGGCCTCGCAGAACTGCAAGTATTCCTGCGTCACTCGCGCAGCCACCTCGGCCCACTCCGAAGCCAGGGGCGGTGCGTCCAGCGGAACAACTCCTTCGCGCTGGGTGTAGCGGTACCAGCCACTGCGTGGGGAGACTTCGAACTGCTCCCTCGCGGCTTTCTCCGGGTTGAAAGAGGGCCTCATCCGCCGGACCTCCTTCGCGATGGCCTGGGTGAACTCCTCCTTCCCCAACTCCACCGGATTGGACTCGCCCGTGCGGGGGATGTGAATGAGGGGCGGGCCCTGCCCCGCCTCCAGGCGTACCTCGGGCGTCGTGCTGCACGTCGTGAACAGGGCCAAGAGCAAGACTGCAACGAGCAGACGCCCAGGCGCCATGAGACGCCCTCCAGATCAAAGAGGGTTCCAGCCTACGAGAACGTTGACTCCGATCCCCAGGCCCTTGCGAAAACAGGGACTTGCGCGAACAAGCTCCCGGGACCGTCCGCGAACGTGGACGGTGCAGCCAGGGCCGGGCCTGCTCAGCACTTCTAACTCAGTTAGAAGTGCCCACTCGCCGCCTCGCAGTTGCATGTACCGAACCCCTTGCGGCGGCGCGTCAGGCTCGGTATAGGGGGCAGCACTTCATGGCCAGGTAGCTCACCTGGTTAGAGCGGCGGTCTCATAATCCGCAGGTAGTCGGTTCAAGTCCGACCCTGGCCACAGGCCCCGGAGTCACTCCCTGAGTGATTCCGGGGCTTTTTCTTTGTCCCAAGCGCTCAGCAGCGGCCCGAGCCCGAGCGCCTGGAGGGCTTCCAGGCACTCGACTCCAGAGCCCGCCTCAGGCGTTGGACGCCAGCGGCTTCTCCGCCAGGTGGTTCACCAGCTCCGCGATCGTGGGGTGATCGAAGAGCAGCGTGGCCGAGAGCCGATCCTCGAGCCCCGTCTGGAGGGACTTGCGCAGCTCGACCGACGTCAGCGAGTCCATCCCGAGGTCGAAGAGGTTCTGCTGCGCGTCGAGATCCTGGGACTTGTCGAAGCCCAGCACCCGGCGCACCTCCTCCTGGACATAGCTCTGCAAGAGGGAGCGACGCTCCTCGCCCTCACACCGCGCCAGCTTGCTGCGCAGGGGCACCGTCTGTGTCGTGGGGACTGGTGCCGCGGGCACGTTCACCCGCGGAGTCGGAGCGGCCTCCTCCACCAGCCGGCTCATCCAGGCAGGCTGCTCGCCCGCAGCGAATTTGCCCGCGAACTTCGCCCAATCCGCCGCCAGGATGGTCACCTGCGCCAGCGGGCTCTGGACCACCAGCTGCATTGCCTCCACCGCCCGGTCTGGAGCGAAGGACTCCACGCCCCGGTCCAACCAGCGGCGACGCTCCGCCTCGCCCAGCCCCGCGGCCATGCCCACCTCCGCCCAGGGACCCCAGTTGATGCTCAGCGCGGGCAGGCCCATCGCCCGGCGACGGTGCGCCAGGCCATCCAGGAACGCGTTGGCCGCCGCGTAGTTCCCCTGCCCCGCCGAGCCGATGAGGCACGACACCGAGGAGAACAGGAGGAAGAGATCCAGCGGCAGCTCTCGCGTGGCCAGGTGCAGGTTCCACGCTCCCACCACCTTCGGTGCGAAGACGCGCGTGAAGCGCTCCCAGCTCTGGCGCAGCAGCACCCCGTCATCCAGCACTCCCGCCGCATGCACCACTCCGCGCAGCGGCGGCAGGTGCTGGTGGATGTGGGCCAGCACCTCGGCCACGTCCTCCTGCTTCGAGACATCCGCCCGGAGCACCGTCACCTTCACTCCGGCCTGGCCCAGCGTCGCGATCGCCTCGCGTCCCGAGTCCGACGGATCCTTGCGGCCCAGCAGCACGAGGTGCTTCGCCCCTCGCTCCGCCATCCAGCGCGCCACCCGGAGCCCCAGCCCTCCCAGGCCACCCGAGATCAGGTACGTGCCCTCGGCAGACAACGTGTACCCCGCGGCATCGGGACGCTGCGCGCCCTGGACAGGCATCAGCCGCAGCACGCGCCGCCCATCCCCGCGCAGCACCGTGTCCTCCGACGCGCCCACGGAGAGCTCCGACAGGAGCTGCCCCGCCTCCTCCGCTCCGCCCTGTCCGAGCGGAGCCAGATCGATGCGCCGGCTCTTCAGCTCGGGGTGCTCCACCGCCAGGACGTTGCCCAGGCCCCACAGGGTGGCTTGGGCCGCGTCCAGCTTGGAGGGCTCCGCTCCCGCCTGCTGCGCCCCTCGCGTCACCAGCCAGAGGCGAGGCGGCTCCGCCTGCTCCAGTCGAGCGAGCGCCTGCGCCAGGTGCAGCACGCTGCCCGTGCCCAGCGCGAGGGCCCCTTCCAGCGCCTCGACCGAGCTCCCCTCCTCCACCGCGAGCTGCGTCGCCCACAGGTGGACCACGCCCACCAGCGGCGCATGGATGGAGGACAGCTCGCGCAGGAGCCTCCGGAACTCGTCCGGACGCCGCGGATCCACCTGATACTGATTCGCCGAGAGCCGCTCGTAGCCGGCCCCCGCCGTCACCGTGATGCAGGTGTTCTCCCGCGCGCGAAGCTGCGCCGCGAGCTCCGCGCCCAGACCGCGCTCGTCCTCGAGGACGAGCCAGGTTCCCTGGGGCAGCGGACCCGAGGCCGCGAGCGGCTGGGGCTCCCACACCGTCTCGTACAGCCAGCGGTCCGGGGTGGTGGTCAGCGGCTTGCGCAGCTTCTGGCTCGCATCCCGGAACACGAGGCCTCGCGCTTCCGCGATCCGCGCGCCGCTCGCATCGAACAGGGTCACATCCCCCGTCTTCACGCCCGCCGTCCCACCGGGACGCAGCCGCGCGTGGCACTTCAGCTCGCCGGCAGCGCTCGCCCCCCGGAACGCGAACGTCTCCAGGCTGAACGGAACATGGAGCCCCTCCGCCCCACCCTCCGCCTGCTCCACCACCGCATACAGCGACTGGAAGCAGGCATCGATGAGGCCCGGGTGCAGCGAGTACTGCTCGCCGCTCGCCACCACCTCCGCCGGCAGCCGCAGAAGGCCCACGGCCTCCCCTTCTCCCACCCAGAGGGTGTCGATGCAGCGGAAGGCGGGACCGAAGTGGTAGCCCTTGCCCGCGAGGCGCCCGTAGAACTCCTCGCCCGGGAGCTGTCGCTCGCAGCGAGCCTGGAGCGCGTCCACCGGCAGCGCGCCGGAGGCGGCCACTCCCGCGGGAGACAGGCGCAACCGGCCCGTGGCCGCCAGCGCCCAGGTGGCCTCCTCACCTGCCTGCTTCGACTCGCGCAGTCCGAGGATCTGGAAGGAGAAGCCCGAGCCCTCCGGCTTCAGCAGGAGCTGCACGCGCTGCGCCTCGTCATCCGCCACCGTGAGCGGCTGGAGCAGGTTCAGGTCCTCCACCTGGCAGGCGCGCCCGCCGAGCGCCGTCTCCGCGGCCGCGAGCAGCATCGACACGTGGGAGGCCCCCGGAATCACCCGCTGCCCGTGCAGACGGTGGTCGTCCAGGAACCGAGGCGCCCCCGGAGAGAACCACACCTCGAAGACCCGATCCTGGATCAGCGGAGAGCGGATCGGCTCGCCCGGGAAGGGACTGGCGCTGGCGCCCCTCCGAGGCGTGGGCGCGGCCACGGTCGGCTTGCCCGTCCCCACGGCCCAGCAGCGGCGACGCTCGAACGGATAGGTGGGCAGCGCCAGCGTGCGACGCGGCACGTTCCCCTCCAGTCCCGTCCAGTCCACGCCATCCCCGCGAACGTAGCGGCGCGCCAGCTCCTCCAGCGCCAGCCGATCGCTCTCGGAGCCATCCAGGATCGGGAGGATCCGGCTGCGAGACTGCTCGCGCGCCAGCCCCGTCCGCACGCCCCGGGTGACATTGCCGGAGGCAAAGGCCCGCAGCTTCTCGCTCAGCTCGGCCGTCGAGCCCGTCACCACCGCCAGCCGGTGCGGGAAGTGGACGCGGCAGAGGTTCACCGTGTGGCAGAGGTCCGCGAGCGACTCCGCGGGGTTCTTCTCCAGGTGCTCCGCGTAGCGAAGCGCCAGCGCCTTCAGCGCCGTCTCGCTCCGGGCCGACAGCGTGAAGAACTGCCAGGGCCGCTCAGGGCGAGGAGCCACCGACGGCTCCGCGGGCGCCTCCTCCAGGAGCACGTGCGCGTTCGTCCCGCTGATGCCGAACGAGCTGACACCGGCGATGCGCGTGCCCTGCGCGGGCGTCCACGGCGTGAGGCGCGTCGGGAAGACCACCGGCGTGCCGCTCACGTCGATACGGGAGCTCACCTGCTTGAGCGTCGGGTGCGGCGGGATCTGCTGGTGCCGCATCGACAGCACCACCCGGATGAGGCCCGCGACGCCCGAGGCGGACTCCAGGTGGCCGATGTTCGCCTTGGCCGTGCCGACGAGCAGGGGCGCCTCCGGCTCCCGCCCCTCTCCCAGCACCGTCGTCAGCGCCCCCACCTCTATCGGATCCCCGAGCGGCGTACCCGTCCCGTGGGCCTCCACGTAGCCCACCTGCCCAGGCTCCAGCCCCGCGTTCTGCAGCGCGGCCCGGATCAGCTCCTGCTGCGCCAGCCCGTTGGGCACCGTGAAGCCGCCACTCGGTCCGTCCTGGTTCACCGCCGACCCACGGATGAGCGCCAGGATGCGATCGCCGCTCCGCTGCGCGTCCGACAGCCGCTTCAGCAGCAGCACACCGCAGCCCTCGCCCCGGCCGTAGCCGTCGGCCGACTCGTCAAAGGACTTGCACCGCCCGTCCGGAGCCAGCGCGCCCGCCTTCGACAGCGCCAGGGTGATGTCCGGCGAGAGCATCAGGTTGACGCCACCCACCAGCGCCAGCTCGCACTCTCCACTCCGCAGGCTCTTGAGGGCCGAATGCACCGCCACGAGCGACGAGGAGCATGCCGTGTCCACCGACATGCACGGCCCCTGGAGGCCCAGCACGTAGGAGAGCCGGCCCGCCGCGCCGTTGAGCGACGTGCCCGTCACGTAATAGAGGTCCAGCAACGCCGGATCCGCGTCCTTCACCCGCTGGGCGTAGTCCCCATAGGTGATGCCGACGAACACGCCGGTGCGCGAGCCCTGGAGCTTCTCCGGAGACTGTCCGGCGTTCTCCAGGGCCTCCCACCCCACCTCCAGCAAGAGCCGCTGCTGCGGATCCATGCTCACCGCCTCGCGCGGCGAGATGCCGAAGAACTGGGGGTCGAACTCATCCACGTTCGACAGGAAGCCACCGGGACGCAGCTTCGCCCGCGTCGCCGCGTCCTCCCACCGCGCCTCCGAAGGCATGGAGACGGCGTCCACTCCGCTGCGGAGCAACTCCCAGAACGCCTCCGGGTTCTCCGCGCGCGGGAAGCGGCACGCCATACCGATGATCGCGATCGGCTCCGAGTTCGCACGCGTCACCGCATCGAGCTTCGCCTTCATCGCCCGCAGCTCCAGCAATGCACGCTTGACGGGCGAAGGATCCGTTTCCTGGGTGTTCATCTCAGTTACTCCCACTCAGCATTTCGAGTTCTTTCAACAAGAGGGCTTCCGCTTCGGCCTCCGAGAGCAGGCTCAGATCGGCCGTGAGGTCTTGCTTCGCCGGGACCGCGGGCGGAGCAGGTCGGCGCGGCGGTACGACGGCCGCGGGGGGTTTCTCCGTCCAGCGCAGGACCGTTCCCGCCACGAACTCCGTGAGGGCCTCGAGGGTCGGGTAGTTGAAGACCACCGTCGTGGGCAGCGAACGGCCGAGTCCCGCCTCCAGCCGCTTGCGGAACTGCACGGTCATCAGCGAGTCCATGCCCATGTCGAAGAGCCCCTTGCGCGTCGGCAGCGCCTGGGGGTCCGTGAGGCCCAGCACCTTCGCGGCCTCGGCGCGCAGCCGGTCGAGCAGCACCTCGCGACGGGTCTCCACCGACATGTCGTCGAGCCGCAGCAGCAGCCAGCCCGAGGCCTCCTCTTCCTGGGGTGCCTCCTCCGCGTCGGCCAGGGCCGCCATGTTCCGCAGGAAGGGCCGCTCGCGCCGAGCCTCCTGCACGGGCAGGAAGGCGCTCCAGTCCACGTCCACCAGCGCCACCTGGCGCTGCTCCGAGGCGAGCAGGGAGGACAGGGCCTTCAGCGCCTGGACCGGAGCGAACTCCTTCAGGCCCACCTGCGAGGCGGCGTGCAGTTCCTCGGCCATGCCCCTGCCCGCCCACGGTCCCCAGTTCACAGACAGGCACGGCAGCCCGAGCGCGCGGCGGTGATGCGCCAACGCGTCCAGGAAGGCATTCCCCGCCGCATAGGGGCCCAGGCCTCCCGCGCCCCAGAGCGAAGCGATGGAGGACATGCAGAGGAAGAAGTCGAGCTCCAGGGAAGCACTGAGCCGGTGGAGGAGCCAGGCCCCGCTCACCTTGGCGCGCAGGAGCCGCGCCAGCTCTGCGGCGGAGAGTCCCGTGAGCGGCCCCCCGCCGAGCACTCCCGCCGCATGGACGATGCCGCCGAGCTTCGGCAGTGCCGAGCCAAAGGCCTGGAACACCTCCGCCATCCGGAGCGGATCGCCAACATCCGCGCTGAGCACCTCCACGCGCGCGCCCAGCGCCTCCAGCTCACGCACGGCCGAGACGGACGCGGCGACACCCTTCTCCAGCGCCCCGTCCCACCGGGCCCGCTCCGGCAAACCTCGCCGGGACAGCAACACCAGGTGACGGGCCCCCTGCCGCACCATCCAGCGCGCCAGCTCGAGGCCGAGCGCGCCCAGTCCTCCGGTCACCAGGTAGCTGCGGTCCTCCCGGAACGAAAGCTTCGTCCCCGCCACCGTCTCGTTCGGGCTCCGGGCAAGTCGGGCCACGTGCCGCAGCTCGCCGCGGAACGCCACCTGGTCCTCCCCGTCGGACGCGAGCAGCTCCTCCAGGACCTGATCCACCTCGTCCTCCGAGCCGGCCGGATCGAGATCGATGAGCCCTCCCCAGAACTCCGGGTGCTCCAGGCCCAGGGTCTTCCCCAGGCCCCAGAGGGGCGACTGAGCGATGCCGGGAACATCGGCGACCGCCTCCTCGCCGGAGACGGGCTGCGCGCCCCGCGTCACCACCCAGAGCCGCGGGGACTCGGACTTACGGCCCTTGGACAGCGCCTGAACCAGGGACACGAGCTTCGCGGGGCCCAGAGCCTGGGCCTCCTCCAAGGCCTTCACCGACAGATCCTTCGCGTCCGTCTCCTCGGAGGGTGCTCCACACCCGATGTAGACCACTCCCCGCAGGGGCTTCATGCCCCGCTGAGCGTGCGCCTCCAGCAGCACGCGGAAGTCCTCCGCCGCGTCCCCCGGCGCCGCGCGGTGAAGCTCGCTCAGGTCCACATGGACCGCGTCTTCCTTGCGCGCCTTCAGTTGCTTCACCACCGCCGTGCCCAGCCCCTTGGCGGGGGACAGCACCAGCCAGCTCCCCTTCCGGGAATCGCCACCGGGTTCCGTCGAGGGCTCCAGCTCCTTCGGCTCCCAGTTCGCCTCGTAGCGCCAGTCCGGAGAGGGCTCCTCGGAGGAGGACGCCTTTCGGGCGGAGGCCACGGGCGCCCGGAGCGTCCGCTCCCCCAGCTCCAACCAGTAGCGGCTGCGCTGCCAGGGGTGGTGCGGCAGGGCCTGGAAGTGCCCACCGTCTGGATAGAACTTCGTCCAGTCGGGCACGAACCCGGCGGCATAGAGTTCTCCGAGCGAGCCCGCGAGCGACGCCCACTCGTCACGTCCCCGGCGCAGCGACGGGACGGCCAGGGCCGGACGCCGACGCTGCTGCGCGCACTCCTGCACCGGCTGGCAGAGCGCGGGGTGCGGGCCGATCTCGATGAAGGTGTCGAACCCCTCGTCCAGCAGCGCCTGCACCGCCGTGGCGAAGCGCACGGGCTGCCGGACATTGTCTCCCCAGTACCCGGCCCCGACGGCGGCCGTGAGCACGCGGCTGCCCGTGACCGTCGAGAACAGCGGCACCGTGGGCACCCGAGAGGCGATGCCTTCGAGCGTGCGCACCAGCTCGGCCTTGTAGGGCTCCATCTGCGGGCTGTGGAAGGCGTAGTTCACCGGCAGGAAGCGGCAGACCACCTGGCGCTCCTCCAGCTTGCTCACCAACTCCTCCAGCGCGGCCGGCTCGCCGGACAGCACCGAGGAGATGGGGCTGTTGGACACCGCCACCGCGAGCCGTCCCGCGTAGGGGGCCACGAGCGCCTCGGCCTCCTCCAGGGGGAGGGCCACGGCCGCCATGCGCCCGCTGCCCTCGGACTGCTGCATGAGGCGGCCCCGGTGGTAGACCACCCGCACCGCGTCCTCAAGCGTGAGCGCGCCCGAGACGTGAGCCGCCGCCACCTCGCCCACGCTGTGGCCCACGATGACGTCGGGCTCAACACCCCAGGAGCGCCACAGCGCCGCCAGCGCCACCTGGAGCGAGAAGAGCGCCGGCTGCGCCACCGCCGTCTCCTTCAGGCGCGAGGCGCTGCCTTCCGCCGCCAGCTCGTCGAGCAGCGAGCGCCCCATATAAGGATGCAGCAGCTCGGCGCACCGCTCCAGCACGGCCCGGAAGACGGGCTCCCGCGCCAGGAGCTGGCGACCCATGCCCGCCCACTGCAATCCCTGGCCGGAGAAGACGAAGACCCGGCGGCCCTGTCCCCCCTGGGGCGCCGAGCGAGGAGCGCGGTCCGCCAGGAAGCTCTCCAGCTGCCGCACCAGCTCCTCGCGGGACCCGGTCGGCAACAGCAGCCGCTGCGAGTGGTGGCTGCGCTTGAGGGCGGCGCTGAAGCCCAGGTCCTTGACGGAGAGCCTCGGCTGCTCGCGCACCCGCGCCAGCACGTCCGCCGCGAAGGTCCGCAGCGACTCCGGCTCGCGCGCCGACAGCGGCACCAGGACGGCGCCTTCCGGCTCCCCGGAGCTCCCATTCCAGCGCAGCTCGCGCCCGTGCTTATAAAGGAGGGCGAGCGCGTCGAGCAGCACCGCGCGCCCGTCCTCGCCCCGCCGCAGCGAGGGCAACACCGGGCCCCAGCGCCCGTGGAGCTCCAGCGTGCGCTGGATGTCCCGGACGAGGATGGGGTGCGGGCTCACCTCCACGAAGAGCGAGTTCGACTCCCGGGCCGGCACCGCCACGGTCTGCGCGAAGAGCACCGGCTCCTGGAGGCTCCGGGCCCAGTAGTCCACGCTGAAGTCCGAGCCCTCGCACCACGCGGCACGAAGGGACGAGAGCATGGGCACCTGGGCCTTCTCCGGACGCAGCCCCTCCAGCTCCTGGCGAATCCGCGCCTCCAACGGGGCCATGAGCGGGCAATGCACGGCCGCATCGGTGCGAATCATCCGGGCCAGGACACCCCGGCGGCTCACCTCCGCCAGGACGGCCTCGAGCGCCCCCTTGTCTCCCGCGAGGACGCTGGAGACGGGACCGGCGTAGATGGCCAGCCAGAGGCGGCCCTCATGGCGTTGGACGAGCTGCTGGGCCTCCTGGGGAGACACCTCCAGGAAGGCCATACCCCCCTGCCCGCTCTGGCTCGCCGCGGCGCGCCCCAGGGCGCAGATGACCCGGGCCGCGTCGCCCAGCGAGAGGACTCCGGCGACATGCGCCGCGGCGACCTCGCCGATGCTGTGGCCCACCACGGCGTCGGGCTGGATTCCCCAGGAACGCCACACCGCCGCCAGCGCCACCTCCACGCCAAACAGCGTGGGCCAGAGCACATCGATGCGCTCCAGCTCTCGCGAGCCCTCCCCTCCCGCGAGCACCTCCAGGAGCGACCAGGGGACCTTTCCCTCTTCCCGCAGGGCCCGGTCACACGCCTGGAGCGCCGTGAGGAAGGCAGGCTCCTCGCGCATGAACTGCCGGGCCATCTCCGGCCACTGCGAGCCCTGCCCCGAGAAGGCGAAGATCAGCCGAGGGCGGCCCTCGGCGGGCACCTGGCCCACGGCCACCTCCGGGTGCTCGCCCGAGCAGAAGCCACCGAGCCGCTCGGCCAGCTCCGGCAACCCGCGGGCCGTCACGGCCAGCCGGTGCGCATGGCCTCCGGAGCGGGAGAGCGTCGACTGGCACAGCTCGGCCAGCGCCACGTCCGGAGCCCCACTCGCGGCCTGGGCCTTCAGCTCCAGCGCCTTCGCGCGAAGCCCCTCGGCCGTCTCCGCGGAGAACGCCAGGAGCTGCACGGGGCTGTGCGGCACGGCCTCGCAGACAACGTGCGCGTTGGTGCCTCCGAAACCGAAAGAGCTGATACCCGCCACGGCGGGCCCCTCCCCCACCGGCCACGGCCGAGGCGAGGTGACGACCTCCATGCGCAGATCCGAGAAGGCGATCAGCGGGTTCGGCTGCCGGAAGTGGAGGCTCGGAGGAATCCGCCCCTTCTGGAGCGACAGAGCGACCTTGATGAACCCGGCGATGCCGGAGGCCGCCTCCAGGTGGCCGATGTTCGTCTTCACCGAGCCCAGCAGGAGCGGCTCCTCCACGGGCCGGCCGCTGCTCAGCACGGCGCCCAGGGCGGAGGCTTCGATCGGATCTCCCAGCGCCGTGCCAGTGCCGTGGCACTCCACGTACCGGACGCGCTGGGGCTCCAACCCCGCCTGGCGGTAGGCGCGACGCAGGAGCTCCTCCTGCGCCTTCGGGTTCGGCGCGGTGAGGCCATTGCTCGCCCCATCGTTGTTCACCGCGCTGCCTCGGATGACGCACCAGATGGGATCGCCATCCCGAAGCGCCCGGCTCAGGGGCTTCAGCACCACCACGCCGGCGCCCTCTCCCCGGACGTACCCGTTGGCGCTGGCATCGAAGGCCTTGCTGCGTCCGTCCGGCGACAGGCCGCCGAACTTGCACATCTCCACCGTGCTCTCGGGCGCGAGGATCAGGTTGACGCCGCCCGCCAGCGCGACTTCGCACTCCCCGCTGCGCAGGCTCTGGCAGGCCAGATGGATGGCCACCAGCGACGAGGAGCACGCCGTGGTGACGGTGAGGCTCGGGCCGTTGAGCCCCAGCAGGTACGAGAGCCGCGCGGAGATGATGCTCAGGTCCTGCCCCGTCGCGGTGTGCTGGACGATGCCCTCCACCCCCATCGGCAGCCGGGCGTAGTCCGACTTCCAGGCACCGACGAAGACACCGGCGGAGCTGCCCTTGAGCCGCTCGGCGGGCAGGCCCGCGTCCTCCAGCGCCTCCCAGGCGATCTCCAGCATGAGGCGCTGCTGGGGATCCATCTGCGCCGCCTCGCGCGGCGAGATGCCGAAGAACATCGGATCGAACTGATCCACGCCCTCGATGAAGCCGCCATGGCGCGCGTGCATCTTCCCGGCCTCGGACGGATCCGGGTGGAAGAAGGACGGCAGGTCCCAGCGGTCCGAGGGCACCTCGGAGATCGCGTCGACGCCCTCGTTCAGCATCCTCCAGAAGGCCTCGGGGCTGGCCGCCTTCGGGAAGCGGCAGCCGATGCCAATGACGGCCACCGGCTCGTCCTGAACGGTGCGCCCCCCGGACGCCGCCGTGCCCAGGCGCTGGGCCCTCCCACCCGCCAGCGCCTGCGCCAGCGAGGCGATGGTGGGGTACGCATAGGCCAGCGTCGGAGACACCGGCTGTCCCAGCGCCTGGCTCAACTCCACCATCAACGCGGTGAGCCGCAGGGAGTCGAAGCCACAGCGGCTGAAGGACTCATCCCGAGCCACGAGGTGCTCGGGGCGGCCATCCTGCCGGGCCACGCGGATGCGGAGCCAGGCCTCGATGGCCGAAGCGCTGGCCGAAGGGCCGAGTTCTGGGGAGGGAGTGGTGGAGTCCATGGCGTTGACCGGGGGAGCGGGAGGGAGCGGCGGGCCTCAGGCCGACCGCGACAGGGGGTTGTCCACGTGGCCGATGAGGATCGCCTTGGGCCGATCGCTGTCGTCGCCGTAGCCGTAGTCGAGCAGGCGGAAGCGGTTCAGGCAGATCTTCTCGAAGCTCGGGGCCTGGAGATCGAAGAGCGAGAAGCGCTCCTTCAGCTCCGGGAAGCGGCGCTGGTGCTGCTCCACCTGGTCGCGCACCAAGTCCCAGAAGGCCCGCTCCGAGAACCCCAGGTGCGTGGCCAGCACGTCCGACAGGTAGCGGAAGTGGCAGACGAACAGCCCGGTGAGGATGTGCTGGCGAAGCTTTTCGCCCGGCACCTTGATGAGCACCTCGGGGAGCTTGCCCGGCAGCTTCTCGCGCTCGGGGATGGGCTCGGTGCTCAGGTTCACGTCGTCGATGAAGTCCTTCATCGCGAGCCGGACCGGGGCGAAGTCCTTCACCACGAGGACGGCGTTCTCACCGTGCGGAGAGAAGGCGAGCCCGTAGTTGTAAAGGAAGTGCAGCAGGGGCGGCAGCACCGCGCCGAAGAGGCGCTGCAGCCACACCTTCGTCTCCAGGCCCGAGCGGCGGATCAGCTCGGCCACGAAGGGCTGGCCCTGGTGATCCACATACAGCAGCGAGGCCATGGTGAAGGCGCGCTCACCCTCCTTGAGGGAAGGCGCGAGGCTCTGCCGCCAGATGGCGCCCAGCAGCTCGTGGAAGTGGTACGGCGCGTCCTGGACCTGCTCGTAGTACGCGTGGGGATAGTTGAGGCTCGCCACCTCGCCCAGCAGCACCAGCCCACACTCCTCGGTGAGGAAGCGGTCCTGCGCGAGCACGCCCTGGAACCAGTGGGTGAGCTCGGGAGCCGCCTCGGTGCGGTCCCCGGGCAGGCCGCGGTACACCGCCGTGTTGAGGATGCTCAGCGGCAGCTTGACGTAGCGCTTCTCCGGGGAGTGGATGTTGACGAACGTCCGGATGGACTGCTGCGGCAGGTAGTGGTCCGGCCCCTGGGACTTCAGCGGGACGATGTCGCCCCGGGCGATGTCAGCAGCGAACTCGGGGATGATCTTGTTCGTCCACTGCCACCGATGCACGGGCAGGAAGAGATAGTCCTCCGCGCGGTGTCCCTTCTCGGTCAGCTCCGCCCGGAAGTTCGCGAGGACCTGCTCGCCCAGTTCCTGGCGCATGAGCACCTCGTGCTCCAGGCCGGGGACGGCGCGGTAGTGGGCCTTCTTGCGGCTCACCGCCACCCACGCCATCGTCGACGGCTGCTTCTGCTCGGGGGCGTAGGCGAGGTAGTCGTCGTAGCCAAAGCCCAGGCGGCCCTTGTTGAAGACCATGGCGGGGTGACCGGTCATCTCGCCTTCCACCTGCCCGTAGCCCATCTCGGCGATCTGCTGGGAGGACGGGCTCCGGTCGGTGGCCAGGTGCGTGTCCGCCATCAGCGTGTTGCTCAGCTCCTTGAGCAGATAGGCGGTGTTGAAGGGCTTCATGCCGATGGCCTCACGCGCATCGAGCACGAACTTCAGGGCGTCCTCCGCCGGAGCGGCCACTCCTGCCTCCGAGCGCCGCAGCGACTCGGGAAGAACGCGGTAGTTGCCCAGGATGCGGCGCTGCCCATCGAACAGGTACGCGCGCCCTTGGGGGAGCTCGAGCCGGAAGCGCACCTGGTCGCCCTGCTTCTCGATGATCTCCGCCTGGAGGAGCCCCTCGTAGAGGAACTCAGACAGCATCTTCGCGATGAGGGCGCGGTTGACGGCGCTCCAGATCTCGGGGCGCAGCGCGCCTCGCGGATCGAGCAAGGGGCCGGTGTTGTCTGCTTTCATCATTTGACTGCTCCTTGAAGAACGGGGATTGCGACCGGGTCCTTGCGACCCTGGAACACCACGGCCGAGGCGAGGATCAGACTCAAGGCGAAGGCCCCCACGGCGGCCCAGAACGGAGCCACGAGGTTCGCCTGGCCCACCAGCTCCGAGGCCAGCAGCGGCGCTCCGAGCAGCGCGGCGTTCTGCCACGCGACGGAGAGGCCCACGCGCAGGTGGAGCCGGCCCTCACTGCCCGCGCTGAACAACCGGAGCTCGAGGATGGACTGGGCGATGATGACGCAGAAGCCGAACATCACCCGGCCCGCGAGCAGCAGCACCCAACCCGAGCTCACCGCCTGCAGCACCAGCCCCACGACGAGCAGGCTCACGCTGCCGATGTAGAACGTCCGATGCTGCCCCGGAGCATGGAGCCGGCGGACCCAGGGCATGGCGACCAGGGCCATGGCGCTCGGCACGAGGAAGAGGACCCCGGCCATCGTGGTGGACAGTCCGTACCCCTCCGCCGAGGAGACGTACTGGGTGAAGTAGGGCCGGATGACGTTAAGGCCCAGGTGGAAGCTGATGAAGCACAGGCCCAGGGCGGCCATCCATCCCCAGGAGGCAGAGGGCGCCGCGTTGGCGGCCTCCGCCGGAGCCTGCCGCACCATCTTCTTCAGGCGCAGCGCGTACAGGCACAGCCCCAGCAGGACGATGTCGAGCACGGCCGCCGGGTAGAAGATCCACAGGGGCGAGGGCATGTCGATGACCCAGGCGCCGCAGAGGGACGAGGCGATGATGGCCAGATGCACCGCGGCCTGGAGCTTGCCGACGGCGGCCGCGCGCCCCTCCCCTCCCGCCAGCTCCAGGAGCAGGGAGTAGACAAGCATGTAGCTGCTCTTGAAGATCAGCAGCAGCACGGTGAGCACGATGAACTGCTGCTCATCCTGAGCCAGCGCACACAGCGCGGTCAGCACGGCGGTGAAGAACTGCCCCACCGCGAGCAGCACGGTGGCCGAGTAGCGGCGGGCCAACAGCCCCCACAGGGGGCCGCAGAGCATGACCGTCAGGCGGCAGATGGCGATGAAGCGCCCGGAGAACTCCAGGTCGCCCACGCCGAACACCTTGGCGAAGAACTGGGGATAGAACGGCGACAGCAGCGTCTCGGTGAAGACCTGCAGGAAGCCGCACACCAGCAGGATCCACTGGGCCCGGCTCATGGAGGGAGACCCGCTCATTCCGGTGCTCCGAACTCGAGGAACACGTTGCGCTCGCGCGTCTTGTAGACCTCGCGGCCCAGCAGGGAGTTGATGATGATCGAGTTGCGGTGCGCGCCAAGGCCCAGGTCCGGCGCTCCCACGCCGTGGGTGTGGATCTCTCCGTTCTGCACGAAGATGTGGTTGGCGCTCTCCTCGCGCTGCGCGACCCGGTAGTCGCTGCCCACCATGTAGCGGCCCTGCTCGTCCCAGCGAATCAGGGGGCGAAGCTCGGACAGGAAGCCCGGCACCTGGGCGCGGTAGCCGGTGCCCACCACGACGCAGTCGGTGTCATGGTGGAACTCCTTGTCCTGCTGGCGCTGGCGGAGCTGAAGCCGGAAGCGGTTCGGAGCACCGGGGGTCTGCTTCGCGGACATCACCTCGCACAGGGCGCGCATCTGCACCGCGGGCACCTCTCCGCCCACCGACCGCTCGTACAGCAGGTCATTGATGGCGGCGAGCGTGGAGGTGCTCATGCCCTTGTAGAGCAGATCCTGCTGGGGCAGGACCCGGTCCTTCACCGCCTGGGGCAGGCCGTGGAAGTAGCGGGTGTACTCGGGCGAGAAGTGCTGGAGGCCGAGCTTCGTGTACTCCATGGGGTGGAAGCCCGAGGAGCGGGTGAACCACGAGAGGCGGAAGCCCTGCTCCTTCTGCTCCTGGAGCAGCGTCAGGAAGCACTCGCCCGCGCTCTGCCCGGAGCCGATGACCGTGATGGAGCGCGCCTTGCGGCACTGCTCCCGGTTGCCGGAGAACTCCGCGGTGTGGAAGACGGCGTCGGAGGGCAGGCCCTTGAAGCAGTCGGGCATGATGGGCGTCGTGCCCACGCCCAGCACCAGGTGCCGAGCCCGGTACCGGTACGCCTGGCCCGCGGCGCTGCGCGCCTCCAGCTCGTAGAAGCTCTCCCCACCCTCGCGCACCTTGCGGATGCTCGACACGCTGCGGTCGAACTGGCAGCTCTCCAGCTGCTGGGAGACCCACTGGCAATAGTGGTCGTACTCGGTGCGGGGGATGTGGAAGTGCTCGTAGAAGTAGAAGTGGTAGAGGCGCCCCATGTCCGCCAGGTACTTCAGGAAGCTGAAGCGACTGGTCGGGTCGGCCATGGTCACCATGTCCGCCAGGAAGGGCACCTGCAGGGAGGTGCCCTCGAGCAGCATGCCCTCGTGCCAGCGGAAGGAGGGCTTCTGCTCCAGGAACACCGCCTTCACATCCCGCACGGGCTCCAGCAGGGCCGCGAGCCCCAGGTTGAAGGGGCCCAGGCCGATGCCGGCGATGTCATAGAGGGGAATCGAGGAGGACGTGGGGCTCATGCGCGCTCCTGGGGGAAGTACTTCTCGCGCCGATAGAACAGGAGGGCCGCGCGCTTGTCGGGCAGCTCCACCTCCATCTGCACCTCACCGCCGCACTGCTTCGCCACCTCGAGCACGAGGCGGTTGCGCGCATCCGGCTCCCCGACGACCCGCTCCGTCTCCGGGTGGAGGAACATGTACTCCGTGAAGGCGCGCAGCATCGCCACGGAGACCTTCCGCTGGAGGAACTCGAAGGGCCCGATGAGCAGGTGGCAGCCCTGATCCGTGGGGTGGACCGGGTAGTAGCGGCCGAGGATGTCGTCCACCACCCAGTAGCGCTCCCAGTAGCTCATGGGCACGCCATCGATCATTCCGATGTAGAGCGTGTGGTGCGCATCCTCCAAGGCCCGGCGCAGGTACCGCTCGATGACCGGCAGCGGCTTGGCCATGTTCCAGAACGGCTCCACGTGCTCCAGGTTCATCCACTCGTGGATGAGGTGGAGATCGCGCGCGTACTCGAGGCGGCGGAAGCCGATCCACTTCTGGAGGGACTCGTCGAACTTCGCGAAGACCCAGTCCGGCTGCCAGAACGGGCAGCCCGGGTTCTGCGTCATCGCCGGCACCTTCCGCTCGATGCAGAAGGGGTTCTTCACCTCGACGTAGACCGACTGCACGGCCACGGGCGCCAGCAGCTCATCCAGCCCCTGCAGCCGGGTGAGCAGGTTCGCCTTGCAGCGCAGCGTCCGCGTGGCCAGCACGCGCCGAACGAAGGGCGAGAGGCTCTTGCAGGCCGCGTCGATGTCCCAGAGGGACTGGCGCAGCTCGGCCAGCAGGGCCCGCTCACCCAGCACGCCGTCGGAGCCCAGCGCCCCGACCATGCCGAGCATGTTGTTGATGATGAGGTAGTAGCCCAGCCGCTCGTCGACGAGATCCTCGGGGGCCACCGCCTCGCTGGCGATGCCGAGCTCCGGCAGGTGCTTGCGGAGCTGCGAGATGGTGGTGTCCCGGTAGTAGACGCCCTGGTTGTCCCGGTAGTAGGCGCGGTGGGGGTAGCCGTCCTTCAGCTCCAGCACCGTGTTCTGCTGGTGCGCCTCCAGCCCGAGGCCCCGGCACAGGTGCATCCAGCAGAACGGGTGCAGCGTCACCGACAGGAACTTCCGGAACCACTCCCGGGCTACCGTCTCCACCGGCCGCTGTTCCTTCTCGGCCAGGAGTCGGATGATCTGGCCCGCGCGGGTACCACCGTCCTCCGGGTTCTCCGCGCACAACGTGGCCAGCGGAGTGGCGTTGATGTGGCTGTCCCCGGGAAAGGGGTTCTCACGCATCACGCACGAGAAGCCATCCAGCACCTTGCCCTCGTGGACCACCGCCACGTAGGCGGGATCGCCGATGACCTTGAACTGGGGGAAGCGCTCCTTCAGCTCGGTGCCTAGGGGGCCTTCCATCAGCCGGTACAGCTCCACGCCGCGCAGCAGCTCCTTGAACAGGTTCACCCGCTCGGAGTTGGTGATGCGCACCTGCAGGGACAGCTTGAACATGAAGGGGGCGTCCGCGTGGTACACGGTCCGCACCGAGGAAGTGGGCTGGAACGCTCGGCCCTGGGTGCCCAGATCCTTCAGCAGCCCCTTGGCGAGCAGCTCCTTCACCGGCGTCTCCTGGAGCAGCTTCTGCGCCTGCCAGGGGTGGACCGGGATGAGCACGAAGCCGCCCTCCTGGCAGTGCGCCTCCTTGAAGGAGCGTGGCACCTCGGCGTCCTCGCGCAGCATCTTCTTGATGAGCGTCGAGGCGCTCTCCGCGAGGGCCGAGTCCTGCCGCACCACGGAGGGATCGGCCGCGAAGTAGTGGAGGGCGAAAGCCCCGCCCAGCTCCGGGGAGTACCGCTCCAGCTCCTCTCCCTCGAAGCCGCTGCGGCTCTTGGGGGTGGGGTGCAGGGGGTGGCCGGTGAGCAGGCCCTGCTCGGCCTCGATGAAGGACAGCTCCGGCCCGAACAGGCGCGGCAGATCCTCGGAGCGAGCCTCCAGGAAGGTCGCGATGTTCTCGCAGCTATCGAGCGCGCGGATGCGCAGCTCGTCCAGCGCCACGGGATCCGCGCCACGCACCCGTGCCAGATCCGTCGTCACCAGGGTGACGAAGTCATCGAAGTTCATGGGATGCAGGGAGCCAGCCCCCACGGCGCGGCTGAGCAGCGGGAAGGCGTACCGGTGGTGGCCCGTCTCGGAGAAGTAGGCCACGGGAGCCCACACCTCCGTGGCGTCCTTCTCGAAGGGCAGCCGCGCCACGCTCTTCACCCCGCGCTTGCGCAGGTGCTGCCGGAGCGCCGTGTCCAGGCCGCCCTCGTCCACGTCGATGAGCGCCCACCCCGACGTCTCACGCAGATAGCAGTTGAGGAAAGTCCGGAGCGACACCTGCTCCGCGAGTTTGTTGTCACCCATGATTCGCCTCCTCGAGCTCCCGGCCAATGCGCCGCACGTCTTCCAGCAGGCCCGCGACATGGGCCCGCGTCGTTCTGGGGTTGAGCAGGGTGAACTTCAGGTAGCGCACCCCGTTCACCCGCGTCCGCCCCACCACCGCCATGCCCCGGTTCCACAGCACGTCCCGGATGCTCGCGTTGAGCTGATCCAGCCGCTCCTGGCTCTTCACCCGCGAGGGGCGGTAGCGGAACACCACCGCGTTCAGCTCGGGCTTTCCCGCCAGCTCCAGCTCCGGCGTGGCGGAGATGAGATCCGCGACGTCCGAGGTCAGGTCCACCGTGTACTCGACCAACGAGGCCAGGGTGCGGCGCCCCAGGGACTGGAGGCTGACGAACACCTTGAGCGCATCGAAGCGCCGCGTCGTCTGGACGGACTTCGTCACCAGGTTGTCGACGCCCGCCTCTTCCTCGTCCTCGGGGTTGAGGTAGTCGACGTTCAGCTTGATGTTGCGGAAGAGCGCGCCGTCCCGCACCAGGAAGGCCCCACAGCTCACCGGCTGGTAGAAGAGCTTGTGGAAGTCGATGGTGACGGAGTCCGCCAGCGAGAGCCCCTGGAGCCTGTCCCGGAACCGCTCGCTCAGCAGGAGCGCGCCGCCATAGGCCGCGTCCACGTGCAGCCACGCCCCATGCTTCCGGGCCAGCTCGGAGATCGCGGGGAGCGGATCAATGCTGCCGAAGTCCGTAGTCCCCGCGGTGGCCACCACCGCGAAGGGCAGCAGCCGCTCATAGCGCATCACCTCCAGGTACCGAGCCAGTGCCTGGGGATCGAGGCGGTGGCGCTCGTCGCTCTCCACCGCGACGACCGCGCTCTCACCCAGCCCGAGCAGCGCCGCCGCCTGGACGACGCTGAAGTGGGCCTTCTGCGAGCAGAGGATGCGCAGGCGATGGGACTCCAGGGGAAGCCCCTCTTGCTGCACATCCCAGTTCAGCTTCTCCTGGCAGAAGTGGTTGCGGGCTAGCAGCAGGCCCATGAAGTTCGACAGCGTTCCGCCGCTGGTGAAGACACCGTCCGACCCGGCGCCGAAGCCCGCCAGCTTCCCCAGCCACTTCACCACCTGCTGCTCCACGACGGTGGCCGCCGGCGCCTGGTCCCACGAGTCCATGGACTGGTTCGTCGCGGAGATGAGCGTCTCCGCCGCCAGGGCGGGCACCAGCGTGGGGCAGTGCAGGTGCGCCACGGTGGCCGGGTGCGAGACCCAAACCGAGTGCTGCAGGATGGCCTCGCGGACATCCTTCATCACCGCCTCGAGCCCCCTGCCCTCCTCCGGGCACGGGTCCATCGCCGTAATGGCCTTGCGGACCACCTCGGGGCTCGCGCCGCTGTAGGGCTTCTTCTGCCACGCCGCGCTCCCCTCCAGCGCCTTGAGCGCGGTGGAGATCGCCGCCTGGAAGGAGGCCTGGCTCTTCTCCGACGGGCAGACGAAGAGCCGCTCGAGCAGATCCGGCCCGAGCTCCTCCTGGGGGACGGGTTTCCTGGCCACCGCGGTCGTCATGACGGCGACGCCTCGCTGGTGCCCAGGGCCTGCTCCGCCGCGGCCACGGCCTCGCCGACGATCTCCCCGACGCGATCCACCTCGGCCGCGGTGATGATGAGCGGCGGCAGGAAGCGGATGACGCTGCCATGGCGCCCGCCCAGCTCCAGGATGAGGCCCCGGCGCAGGCACTCGGCCTGGATGCGGCGAGCCATGGACGTGTGCGCCGGGTAGCTGCCCATCGCGTTGGCGCGGCGCGAGCTGTCCACCACCTCGACACCCACCATCAGGCCGCGGCCACGCACCTGGCCGATGCAGCGCGACTTCTTCTGGACGGCCTCCAGGCGCTCCCGGAGACGCGCGCCCATCCGCTCCGCGTGCTCCACGAGGTGGTTCTCGCGGATGAAGCGCAGGGTCGCCGTGCCCGCCGCCATGGCGAGCTGGTTGCCACGGAAGGTGCCGGCATGCGCGCCCGGTCCCCAGCGGTCCAGGGAGGAGCGGTACACCACGACTGACAGCGGCAGGCTGCCGCCAATGGCCTTGGACAGCACCAGCACGTCCGGGAGGATTCCGGACTCCTGGAAGGCATAGAGCCAGCCGGTCCGGCCGAAGCCCGTCTGGACCTCGTCGATGATGAGGGGGATGTCGCGCTCTTGGGTGATGCGGCGCACCTCGCGCAGCCACTGCGCCGGAGCCGGGATGCAGCCGCCCTCGCCCTGGACGACCTCGAGGATCATCGCCGCGGGAGGGAGGATGCCGCTCTCGGGATCATCGAGCAGGTGCTCGATGTAGTGGCTGCTGAGCTGGTGCCCCTCCTCGCCGCCGCGCCCGAACGGGCAGCGGTAGTCATACGGGAAGGGCAGGAAGTGCACCTCCGGCATCAGCCCGCCGACCTCACGCTTCGGGCCCAGGTTGCCCATGAGCGCCAGCGCGCCATGCGTCATGCCGTGGTAGGCCCCATGGAAGGCCATGACGCCGGTGCGCCCGGTGGCCGTCTTCACCAGCTTGAGGGCCGCCTCGATGGCGTCCGCGCCAGAGGGGCCGCAGAACTGGATGCGGCAGTCCTTGGCGAACTCCTCGGGCAGGCTCGCCAGCAGCTCCCCCATGAACTCGTCCTTGGTGGGGGTGATGAGATCCAGCGTGTGCAGGGGCCGGCGGTGGGCCAGCATGTCCTGCAGCGCCTCGATGACCACCGGGTGGTTGTGCCCCAGGGCCAGCGTGCCCGCGCCCGCGAGGCAGTCGATGTACGTGCGCCCATCGGCGTCCTTCACGTACACGCCCTGCGCCTCGACCAGGGCCAGGGGGAGCTTGCGCGGATAGGAGCGCGCGTTCGACTCGCGCTGCGTCTGCCGCTCCAGATAGGGCGCCGAGAGCGGTGCCGGCTCGTCGTACGGAAGACTCGGAACCGAACCGCCCCCATCCTTCTGCTTCCCTGCCTGCGACACCGCTTGCTCTCTCATGGAACCTTTACTCCCCGTGGGATTTTGATTTTGAATTTCAACATCAAAATCATCGCGGCGAGTGATTACAAGAATCGCTATCAATTCGTCAAGTTCGGAACTTGAGGAGTCCCAGGAGGTCTCTGTCTGCAATCCCTACCCAGGCAGACATGTGTCTTGACAACTCGGTGAGTTCTAGAGTATGAAAATGATAATGATTCGCATTTTCATCTGTACCCAAGGGGTCGAGCTGCCATGAGGCTTCGCCGGTTCCTCTTCAAGGTGCACCTGTACGCGGGCCTCACGGTGGGCGCCGTCCTCGTCGTGACGGGCCTGACGGGCGCGGTGCTGGTGTTCGAAGAGGAGCTGGAAGGGGCCCTGGATCCCGAGGTGCGGCGGGTGGTGCCCGGCCCGGAGCGGGTCCCCTTCTCCCAGGTGCTCGCGGCGGTGGTGGAGAACCAGGGCGGAACCCAGCCGCGCATGTTGCGAATCCCCGAGCGCCACGATGCGCCCATCGAGGCCTGGATGGGGGGAGGACGCGACGCGGTGAAGGTCTACGTCAACCCCTACACCGCGCAGGTGCTGGGCTCCCGCAATCCAAGTGACAGCGTGGTGGGCATCGTCCGAGACCTGCACATCCGCCTGCTCGCGGGAAAAGCGGGGGAGACGGTGGTGGGCGGACTGGGCGTGGCCCTGCTGCTGCTGAGCGTGACGGGGATCATCGTCTGGTGGCCGGGGCGGCGGAAGCTGGCCGAGGGCTTCAAGGTGCGCCGCCCCCTGCGCTGGCGGCGCGGCAACTTTGATCTGCACAAGGTGAGCGGAGCAGTCACCTTGGTGTTCCTGCTGCTCGCGGGGCTGACGGGGACGGCGCTGGTGTTCCCCGCGCCCTTCCAGTGGATGCTGAAGCCGCTCCAGGCCAGCACGCCCAAGGCCACGCCGACGCCGCCAGGGCCTGCCACGGGCGAGCCGCTGTCGCTGGACGCGCTGATGGCCGTGGCGTCCCGGACGATGCCCGGCGCCCACCCCACCCGCATCGAGCTCCCCGCCACGCCGGATGCGGCGCTCAAGGTGCGCATGCGCTTTCCGCAGGAGCCCCACCCCAACGGGATGAGCTTCGTGTTCGTGGATCGCCACAGCGGCGCGGTGCTGTACGCGGAGAGCGCGTTGAAGGCCTCCGCGGCCTCGCGGCTGATGGCGCTGCGCTACCCGATTCACATTGGCCAGATCGGCGGCATGGTGACGCGAGTGCTGGCGGTGCTCACCGGGCTGTCGTTGGTGGGCCTCTTCTTCACGGGACTCTTCCTCTGGCACGCGCGGACCCGAGCCACTCCGGCCCCGCGGCCCGCGCAGAGCTCTACCCCTCCCACTCAGCCCAGCATGAGCTGAGCCCTCTCCTCTCCCTTCTCACCCCCCTTGGAACATCGTCCATGAGTTCTCCTCGCGACCCGCGCCGCCTGGCGCCCCGTGTGGCCATCTTCCTGATCACGCTGTCCTCCCCTCCTCTCTGGGCACAGGAACTCCCCGCGGCACCTTCCACCGAGACAGCTCCCGCCGAGCCCGCTGCCGAGGCTCCTGCCCCTGCGCCCGCTCCCGCCCCCACGGCGGTGCCCGCGCCCACGGCCGTGCCCGCCCCGGAGCAGCAGGCCCAGACGCCCAAGGACGCCGCGTTCTCCGAGGACATGATGGTGACGGCCACGCGGAAGCCGGAGAACATCGCCACCATCCCGGGCTCCGTGACGGTCGTCTCCCACGAGGAGCTCGTGACCCAGGCCCAGATCTCCCAGCGGAACCTGGGCGACACGTTGGGCAAGCTCGTCCCGGGCCTGGCCCCGGGCAGCCAGAGCGCCAGCACCTTTGGCCAGACGCTGCGTGGCCGCAACGTGCTGGTGCTGATCGACGGCGTCCCCCAGTCCTCGGTGCGCAGCGTGCAGCATGACCTGCTGGGCATCGACCCGTCGGCGGTGGAGCGGATCGAGGTGGTGCGCGGCACCACGGCCATCTACGGCGAGGGCGCCTCGGGTGGCATCATCAACGTCATCACGCGCGCGCCCCAAGGGGACCAGGGACTGAAGCTCACCACGGACCTCCAGGTGGAGAGCTCTCCCCGCAGCTTCTCCTCGGGCCTGGGCGGCACGCTCTCCCAGTCCGTGGATGGCTCGCTGGGGAAGATCGTGAGCTACGGCCTGACGGGCTCCTTCTCGCGCACCGGCGGCTACTTCGACGCGCAGGGTGATCGCATCCCGGCCGATCCGCATGGACAGGGAGGCCTGGCGGACACCAACGGCTTCAATCTCTTCGGCAAGGTGGGCGTGCGGCTCACGCCCGAGCAGCGCCTGCGCTTCAGCGCCAACTACTACCAGGGCGAGCAGGACACCCGCTACACGTCAGACCCCTCGGTGAAGACGGCGCCCCCGCTCTCGCAGAAGGCGCTGTCGCTGGAAGGGCTGGAGCTGTCGGATCCGCAGGGCACGCGCAACGCCGTGCTCTCGCTCACCTACGATCACGACCAGGTGCTGAACAGCACGCTGCACGCGCAGCTCTACTACCGCGACCACGAGTCGCGCTTCTTCCCCTTCGATGGACGCGCCTTCGCGGCCATGGGTGGCAACATCACCCAGTCGCGCCTGGCGACCCAGAAGGCCGGTGGCCGGCTGGAGATGGGCACCCCGCTCCCCTTCGGGCTGGATGTGCTGTGGGGCCTGGACGCCTCGCGGGAGAACACCTCGCAGCCCGTCACGCTGATGGATCAGCAGCTGTTCGCCGAGAGCAGCGGGCGGGCCTTCCAGTCGGTGGGCGAGAGCATGTGGGTGCCGGAGATGGCGCTCTCCACCGTGAGCCTCTTCACCCAGCTCGAGTGGAAGGCGCTCTCGCTGCTGTCCCTGCGCGCGGGCGTGCGCTACGAGCACACCGGACTGAACGTGGATGACTATTCCACGCTGGCGGGGGACGCCATCGAGGGCGCGTCGCTGTCCTTCAACCGGGCGCTCCTCAACGCGGGCGTGGTGGTCGGAGGGGCGCAAGGCATCAACGCGTTCGCGAATGTCTCGCAGGGCTACTCGCTGCCGGACGTGGGGCTCATCCTGCGCGGCGCGCCGGCCGGCTCCAGCGTGGCCACGCTCAACACCGCGCCGCAGGCGGTGGACCTGCTGGAGGTGGGCGTGCGCGGCAACTGGGAGTCGGTGCAGAGCTCGCTGTCCCTCTATTACAACCGCTCCGACCTGGGCACGAGCTCCGGAGGCCTCAGCGCCCCGGTGATTCGCGCGCCCGAGCGCGTGTACGGAATGGAGGCCACGGTGGACGTGCAGCCCATGGAGCGGCTGAACCTGGGCACCACCTTCACGTGGCTGGAGGGCCAGCTCGACAAGCTGGATGACGGGAACTACACCTTCCTCAACAGCTACCGGATTCCGCCGCTGAAGGTCACCGGCATCGTGCAGCACGAGACGCTGCCGGGCTGGCACAACATGGTGCAGCTGGTCTTCTCGGGCCACCGCAACCGCTTCCCCACCAGCACGGCCTATGGGGAGCGCAAGGTGGACAGCTACTTCACGGTGGATCTCTCCACCAGCCTGAAGGCGGGGCCCGGCCAGCTCCGGGTGAGCGTCGCCAACCTCTTCAACCGGCAGTACTACACCCGTGAGTCCCAGCTGCTGCGCACGGGCGCCAACGACAGCTATGCCGCGGCGCGCGGCGCCGTGGTGAGCGCCGGCTACACGATGACGTACTGAGCCCTCACGGAAGGCTCAGTACACCCAGGTCTCCACGCCCCGCCCCGGGACCAGCTCGTCCCGGGAGACGGTCTCGTGCCCCGTCGCCTTGCCCAGCTCCATCAGCGACTTGAGCCGCAGCAGGTCGTCGTCCATCTGCTTCTTCGGGTCGGCTCCCAGCAGCTTGGCGAACGCGTGCCCGATGAGCCCCGCGGGCGGGTTGTAGGACAGTCGGATGTCCAGCCGCGTCCGACCCTCCCCCAGGTCCTCGAAGTGGATGATGCCCGCGTTCTCCACCATGGAGCCCTCGACGCTCTTCCACGCGAGCACCCGCCCCGGGTCGAGCCGGGTAATCACCGCGTCCCACTCGAAGACGATCCCCGCCGGCCCCCGCACCTTCCAGCGCGAGTGCCCTTCCCCGGTCACCTCCACCTCTTCCACGTGGCTCATGAAGCGCGGGAAGTTGTGCATCGCCTGCCAGAAGGCGAACACCTCGTTCACCGGCGCCCGCAGGGTGATGTCCTTGTGGAACGTCAGCGCCTCCGGCCCCGCCCCCACGCCCGTGAGGCGCTTGAGCTCGAGGTTCGTCAGGCTCCGCAGCCCCAGCAGCAAGCTCACCCCTCCCAGCACCGGCGCCGCCTTGCCCCCACGCGAGAGGCCGTACCCGAGCAGCCCCACGCTCCCGAGCCCCACCAGGAAGCGCGCCGTCGGTGACCAGGAGCGCTGCAGCAACTCGGGGCGGCTCCCCGGCCGCGTCGCATCTCCCTGGAGATCCGGGTGATGTCCCGCGTGCTCGTGGACCTCGAGATCGTCATCGATCTCCCGCACGCCTCGCACGCGCCGGACGCAGGCGAGCACCCGCTTCGACTCGCTGGCCAGGATGGGCCCCTTCAGCTCCACCTGGCCGTGACGGCAAGCCACCTGGATGGCTCCGGGATGGGAGCAGACCCGCCCCATCGCCGAGCGCACCCGCGCCTCCAGCGTCACGTCATCCACGTCCTCGGGGTGGAGCTTGACCCGTCCCCGGTACAGGAGCCCTCGCGCCCGGTGGGACATGTCCCGGCGCACCACCTCGAACGCACTCCGCACCCCATGCAGGAGGTGCAGGGCCTTCTCCCGGACATGGGCGCGGCGCACCCTGCCGCTGCGCGGATCCGCCCAGTACATCAGCCCCGCTCCGAGCCCCACGCCACCGATTGCCCACCCTGCTCTGGTCATGCGTCTGGCCTCCTGTAGGTCCCCACCCACTCAACGTGAAGGCGCCATGTCCACCGAGCAGCAGCCAAGGAAGGGAGCCCCTCCATGACCGTCGCATCGGAAGGGAGACACATGCATTCCGCACCGGGGGTGCGCACCTTGTGAGACTCGAACGGGCGGCGAGGAACGGGCCCTGCGCTCGCGCCCCCGCCCGCAGACCCGAGGTGTTCATGCCTGTACAGCAGCCCTCCACGCCTCAAGCGCCCGTGAAGGAGCCTCAGCCCCAGAAGTCTCCGCAGGTCGAGCCGCCACCACGGCCGACCCCAGAGAAGGACCCACCGTCGAAGATGCCTCCCGAGCGCGATCCGCCGCCGCCTTCGCCCGAGCCCGGCAAGCCGGTGCCCGATGTGAAGGATCCACCAGTGCCAGGGCAGCCGCCTCGCACGCCCGGCATCATCGCCCAGGCGCCCCAGGCCTGAAGCGCGGCAGAGGACAGGGCGACGCCTCGGGTGCTCGGCTGCTCATCGGAGCCCCAGGCCAGCCCTGGCTCCCGCCCTGGTCGTCGTCTCGGGACGAACATCCATCTTGAGGGAGTTACGCCGCTTGAAGCCGGTCTGGCGGCGCCACGAAAGGACTCGCCCGTGCCCAGCAAGCTGAGCAGGTCCGTCGTCGTCGTCACCGGAGCCTCGAGCGGCATCGGCCGAGCGTCCGCGCTGCGCTTCGCGCGCAAGGGTGCCGCCGTCGTCCTCACCGCCCGCAACGAGCCCGCGCTGCGCGAGGTGGCCTCCGAGTGCGAACAGCTCGGCGCGCGCACCCTCGTGCTCCCGGCGGACGTCACGGATGAAGCCGCCGTGAAGGAGCTGGCCCGCATCGTCGTGGCGGCCTTCGGTCGGCTCGATGTCTGGGTCAACAACGCCGCGGTGGCCCTCTTCGCCCGCTTCGAGGACGCGCCACCCGAAGCCTTCCGCCAGGTCATCGAGACGAACCTCTTCGGCTACGTCCATGGCGCGCGCGCCGCCCTGCCCTACTTCCGCAAGCAGAACGGCGGCGTGCTCATCAACGTCTCCTCCGTCTTCGGTCCCGGCGGCGCGCCCTACCTCAGCGCCTACATCGCCTCGAAGTACGCCATCCGCGGCTTGTCCTCGTGCCTGCGGCAGGAGAGCCGCGACACGGGCATCCACGTCGTCACCGTGCTGCCCGCCTCCGTGGACACCCCGATGTTCCAGCACGCCGCCAACTTCTGCGGCCGCGACGCCCAGCCCCTCGAGCCCGTCTATCCCGCCGAGCAGGTGGCCCGCGCCATCGTTCGCAGCGCCCTGCGCCCCCGTCGCGAGGTGTTCGTGGGCAAGCCCCGCCGCAGCAAGGGGCTCCTGAGCAGGGTGTCCCCGTCCCTCGGTGAACGCCGCGCCGCGCGCAAAGAGGGTGAAGCGCGCCGCCCGTCCGCGCTCGCTCCGCCCTCGCCCGGCAACCTCTTCGCCCCCATGCCTCCCGCCGAGGTGAGCGGCGGATGGCGCCGCGCGACCTACGTCCGCAAGGGGCTGCTGCTGGGGCTGCTGGCGCTGCCCTTCCTGATCAGCTGGCGCAGACAGCGGCGGAATTTTTGACGGGACGCCCAGCCGACCTCCTAATGCCGCCCACAGGCCAGTAGCGGCCTGTAGCAGCCCTCCAGGAGGTCCCTGATGCAGGATGGCAATATCAGCCCGCTGACTGCCGACACCGTGTCGGCCCCGGTCGATTCCGGTGAGCGTCGTCCCAGCCCCGAGGCCGACGTCGTCTCCACCCACGTCCTCGTCGCCGAGGAGCAGGTGCAGAAGCTCCGCGAGCTGGCTCGGCGCACCCGCATCGCCCAGAGCGAGTACCTCCGCGAGGCGGTGGAGGATCTGCTCGCCAAGTACGGCCGCACCGGCGGTGAGCCGTGACAGGCGCCACTGCGTCCACCAGCGCCCCCACGCGCACCCGCGACGTGCTGCCGCTCGCCCTGTCTCGGGACTTCGAGGGCTGGCGTGGCTCGCGCGCTCAGTCGCCCGCCGAGCGGCCGACCTCCATCAAAGAGGCCGTCATCCGCTGGCTCAACGAAGAGCTGTAACCCCGCGCCCGTGCAAGCCCGGCCCCGTTTGGAGGGCCGGTGGGGGTTTGGATAGGCTTCCGGCTCCCTTTGCACAGGAGTGTTGCTTGTACCTTCGTCCGCTGTTGCTTGCCGCCGCTGCCGCCGCCGTCACCGGCTGCGCCTCGTCCCCCAAGCCGAACTTCGACGCCATCTACCCCGGCATGCACTCGCAGCAGGTGGTGGAGGCGATGCAGGGCGGCCCCTCCCGAGCCCGGGAGTTCGGCGAAGGCTCCACCGCCTGGTACTACGGTGAGGACCAGTGCGTGCTGATGCGCGAGGACAAGGTGGTGTCCAAGGAGCGCACCCAGGAGAACACCTCCGTGGACGCCGTCGTCGTCTCGCTGAAGAACTCCACGAAGGCCATGTGCGCGCCCCCCGGCATGGGCGAGGCCCGCAGCGAGCAGGAGATCGACACGCCCATCGGCACCTTCAAGGGCTCCATCGATCCCGCCGCCATCAAGAACAAGGTCATCGAGACCAAGAAGGAGCTGGTGGGCGACTCGCCCAAGTAGCCCCTCCGTGCTTCGCCCCTCTTCCGCGAGAGGAGGGGCGCCGGCTCACGCCACCGGGGCGGAGGCCTCGCCTTCCTTGTCCAGCTTGGTGGCGATGTCCCGGAAGGACAGGTGGCCGAGCGACAGCAGCACGAGGCCCAGGCCCACCTGCTGCACCGTCTGGCACAGCCACACCACGTTGGCGTAGGCCAGCCCGCTGGAGTTCACCACCGCGGCGGGCAGGAAGAGGCTCAGGCCCACCTTGGTCGCCGCCTGGAAGGTGCCCATCATCCCGGGCGCCGCCGGAATCATCAGCCCCACCACCAGCACCGTCATCACCACGTAGCCCTGGTACAGCGACAGGCCCATGGGCTGGCACGCGGCGTCCGTCACGCCCGAGCAGCTGAAGGCCCGCGACACCAGGGCCATGCCCGCGCCGTTGAGCCCCCAGTAGACCACGGTGCAGAGAAAGAAGCCCACCAGCCCCTTGGCATCGGGCAGCTGGCGCATCGCTCCCACGAAGCCGTCCACCACGTCCGCCATCTTGTCGGCCAGCTTCGGCACCACCCGCCCCACCGTGGCACGCACCAGGTGGACCGCCCGGTCGTGCTGCCAGCGCGCGAAGAACAGGAAGGCCAGCCCGCCACCGAACACGGCGAACATCAGCGTGGAGCCCAGCTTCACCAGGCGCACCGCCTCCGTCTCCGTGGGCAGGAAGAAGAGCAGCCCCCGCAGCAGCGTGGCCACGAAGAGCCCGTCGGTAATCCGCTCGAGCACCACCGAGGTCATCGCCGCGCTGCGGCGGATGGTGCTGCGCTGGGCGATGAGGAAGGGGCGCGCGAACTCGCCCAGCCGGAACGGCAGCACCAGCAACATCATGAAGCCGATGCCGGAGGCCTCGTTGAGCGGCCGGAACGCCACCCGCTGCATGCCCGAGAGCAGAAACCCCCACCTCAGCGTCCGGCACAGGTGGATGAGCAGCAGGATGGCGAAGTACGGCAGGACGTAGATGTAGTCGGCCGAGCGCAGACTGGCCCACTGCGACTTCCAGTCGGTGTCTCGGAACGCCCACCAGGAGAACAGGATGGTGACCAGCAGGCTGGCGATGAGCTTGACGGCACGCTTCACGGCGGGCGGTATACCGTCACTCCTCCTGGGACTCCAGTGTCTCTCCCGCCAGCAGACGCGCTGGGTTCTCCCGAAGGAGCCGCCCGAACGCCTGCTCCCCTACCCGCGAGCGCAGCTCCGCCAGCGCCTTGCCTACCCACTCCCGCGCTCCCACGGGGGCGTGCAGGTCCGTGGCACCCAGCGCGTAGAGCCCCTCGTCCAGGAAGGCCCGGGCCAGCTTCTTCGCCGTGCCTCCGTAGCGCCCGGTGAGCGCGCCCACGTCCAGCTGCAGCAAGGCCCCGGTGCGCACCGCCTCGGCGGCGCGGCCCTTGCGCTCGAACTCCAGGCAACGCTCCGGGTGGGCGATGACCGGGAAGACTCCCTTGGTGCGGATGCGGAACAGGATGTCGAGCAGCGCGGGTACCGGCGCGGTGTAGGGCAGCTCCACGAGCACATAGCGGCCCGCGCCCAGCAACCGCGCGGCGGGGGTGCCCAGGCTCCGCAGGAAGACGTCATCCAGCACGTTCTCCGCGTTGCGCCCGAGCGTCAGGGCAATGCCCTCGCGCTCCAGGGCGGCGCGGACTTCGGCGAGCCTGGCGTCCACCACCTCGGGGGGCGCGTACTCGGGGCGCGCGTGCGGACTGGGCGCCACCGTGGAGAAGCCCAGGTCCACCAGGGCCCGAGCCATCTCCAAGGTGTCTTCCAGGCGCTGCGCCCCATCATCCACGCCTGGCAGCAGGTGGCAGTGCAGGTCGACCAGACCGCTCACGCGTCACTGCCCCGATCTGAGTGCTCGGGCGGCAGTTCGTCCTCCCGCTCGTCCGATTGGCGCTCGGGCACGCGGTACTCCTCGCCGAGCCAGCGACCGAGATCCACCGCGCGGCACCGCCGCGAGCAGAATGGGAAGGAGGGGTTCTCGGCGCGCGGGGCGGCCGGCTTCTGGCAGATGGAACAGAGGGGGCGCGACATGATTGGTCTCCCAGGACTCATAAGTCCTGGCGCCGGCACGGACCAGGATGTTTGACGGCCCCTGGCCCCTTGGGGGTCGGGGCACCGAGACACACCTACATCGTAATATTGCACTGGCCTTGCGCGCTTCCCTACGATACCGGCACCTGCTGCCCGCCACGCCCCGGAGCGAGAGATGAACCAGGCAACGAGCCGCCGGCTCCGCAAGCACTCCTTGTTACTGCTGATCCCGTTCCTGCTGGCGGGTGCGCCGCCGGCCCCCGTGGCGCAGAACGTCTCGTTGACCGGTGCCCCCACGCAACTGCGGCTCGAGTATGGCGGCACACCGAGGGCGGGGGTGCCGATCGAGGTCCGGGTGAAGGCCCTGGACGTGCTGGGCTTCGTCGCCCCCAGCTACCTGGGGAAGGTCCGCTTCAGGAGCACGGACACGGGGGCCACCCTCCCCGCGCCCTACCACTTCACCGAGGGCGATGCGGGGCAGCAGGTGTTCACCGTCACGTTCACCCAGGCCACCGAGCAGACCTTGTGGGTCGAGGCGATCGATGGTCCTCCGATGACGAGCGCCAGCATCTCCGTCACGATCGGCGTCGGCGTTCCGCACCACGTGAGGATCAGCGGCGCTCCCCTGCCGGTCCGCGCTGGAGCGCCCTTCGTCATCACGGCGATCGCCGTCGACGAGTTTGATAATCCGGCGGTCTTCGACGGGAACGTGTCCTTCACCTGGAGCGAGAGCCGGGTGGGACCGCCCGCTCCCCGTACTTTCGGGAACGGCCAGTTCGAGTTCGTCTTCCAGAGCGCCCGCACGCATTCGGTGAAGATCAGCACCCCCAGCCTTCCCGTAGCCAACGTGGAGCTGCCCGACATCGAGGTGCTTCCGGGTGAGTTCTTCCGGGTAAAGCTGTCCACCGCCACCCCACAGCCGGTGGAGGCTTGCAGCCCGGCGGTGCTCCAGCTGGCGGCGGTGGATCCCTTCGACAACCCCGTACGGGAGGACATCGGCGTGGAGCTGTGCGGCAGGCCTGCCACCACGCTGGCGTTCTCCAGCTCGAACCTCCAATCGGAGACGCGCTCCCCCGGGTGTGTCCACGGGCGGCTGTCTTCCGACGGCACCGGCCAGGCGAGCTGGAGCAGCACCGCGGGCCCCTCCGAGATCCAGTTCGTCGTCGAGCAGGAGCTGACCCCCGCGACCGACACGCTCGGTGTCCTCTGGGGGGCCAGTGCGTACTCCGCGGCGCACTCCACGCTCTCCTTCAGCGGCACCCCGGAGGACACGCCCTCGCTGCGCACCTTCAGCGGGCAGCTCGACCTGCTGTTCGAGCCGCGCAACGCGTGCGGAGAGCTCGTGGCGCTCCCCACCGGGCAGACCTTCGCCTTCAAGGCGGAGACGCCGCTGTTCCTCCGAGAGCCGCCGGTCCAGCAAGCCGATGGTCGGTGGGCTACCTCCGTCCGGCTGCCCAAGTGTCCGGACTACTCCGCGCCCTTGAGGATCTGGCCGCTCGTCGGCAACGAGCTGGTGATGAAGAGCACCACCGAGCCGCTGGTCGCCGCTGTCGAGCCGCTGTGCGCCACCTCCGCCGTGCAGCTCTCGGTCCGCTCCGAGCCCGACGGAATGAGGCCCGCGCCCGGCACGCTCGTGGACCTCGTGGTGGAGCTGCGCAACGACGGCGAGGAGCCCTTGCCGGCAGGCGTGCTCTGGTTCGTCCCCCAGGAGCTGACGGAGGTGACGGCCAGCCTCGACGGACAGGCGCTCACCCCGCGCGGCGAGGGCTATGACCTTCCCGAGCTGGCGGCGCATGCCACGCTGACAGTGAACCTCCAGGGCATGGCGGGGGCGCAGACCGATCTCCAGGTGAAGGCCACGGTGTGGTACGCGACCGCGGATGGCGCCGCGCTCACCGAGAAGCAGACCCTGAAGCTCGACCGGGACGAGCTGGGGGTGGACGTTGGGTGCGGTTGCCAGACTGGCTCGCTGTCGAGCCAGTTCCTCCCGTGGCTGGCCTTGCTGGCGGCCGCTTCGCGCTCCCGGACGCGATTGCGTAGACTGAGGCGCGGCGAAAGGATCGAGCCCTAAGCACCATGGTGGCAGGGACACTCACTCTCCTGGTCCTGACCTTGACCGGTCAGACCGTCGCGCTGCGCTCCGACAAGCCCTTCGTCACCTCCCGGGAGAGTGCGCGCATCGAGCTGCGCGTGCTGGATGAGACGGGTCGCCCCGTGCGCGGCGCCCGCGTCTCCTTGACCGTCAACGTCGGCTCCGTCACCGAGCCGGTCGCCACGCGAGAGGGTCCGCTCGTCGCCACCTACCGCCCCGCCACGCAGGAAGGGGCTCAGGTGGCCCTGTTCCACGCGACGGTGAAGTCGGGGCCCGCCTCCGGCTCGGGGGGGTGGCTCTCGCTGCCCATTCACGGGCGACACCTGCTGCGCGTGCAGGCTCCACCCCGCGCGCGGGTGCGCGTCTCCATCGAGGGCACCTCCTTCGGGCCTGTCACAGCTGGGGCCGATGGGACCGCCACCGTGCCGGTGGAGCTTCCCCCCGGAATCTCCAGCGCCCAGGTCACCACGGTTGACCGCTCCGGCCAGAGCCGCACCCAGGAAGTCCCGCTGCCCGCGCCCCGCTTCGCCCGGATCCGGCTGGTGGCTCCCGCCGAGGCTCCGAGCTGGGAGAAGCCTGTGCGGATCCAGGGCTTCGTCGTGGACGAGCGCGGCAACCCGGCCCTCTCCCTGCCGCCGATCGCGGTCAGCACGGAGCGGGGCACGCTGGGGCCCATCGAGCCCAAGGAGGGCGCCACCTTCGAGGTTCCGTATACCGGCCCGGAGCAAACTCAAGCGCCGGTGACGCTGTCCGCCTCCACCGTGGAGGATGCCGAGCGGGCCTCCACGCTCCAGCTCGCGCCTCGGCCCGGTCCCCTCGCGCGGCTGGGGATCACCCTGTCGCCGGCAAACTTCACGGCGGGCTCCACCGAGCCCATCGTCATCGAGGCCGTGGGCTATGACGCCAAGGGCAACCCGCTGCCCGCACCTCCCGCGACGTTCTCCACCGAGGTGGGCACGCTCGAGGCCGAGGAGGGAGGCCGACGCGCGCGGATTCGCCCGCCCGATGCGTTTGGCGCGAAGAAGGCGCTGGCCATCCGCGTCCAGGCCGGAGCCCTTCAGGGCCAGGGAGAGCTGGCGCTTCAGAGCGGCCCACCCGTGCGGGGGGAAGCCTCCGTCCAGCCGGCGCTCTCGGGGAACGGGGATGAAGTCGAGGTGACCGGCCGCTTCGTGGATGCCTGGGACAACCCCGTCGATGGGCTGAGCGTGGTGGGGACCTCGCCTTCGGGGAGCCTGACGGGACCGGAGGCGCTGGGAGAGGGCCGCTACCGCTTCCGCTTCTCCCCTGCTCCCGGTCAGGCGGTGGGGGGCTCGGCTCCGTTCGAGCTTCGGGCGGAGGGCTTTCCCGTGGCGACCTCGGGCACGGTGCCGGTGCTGGCACGGCGGACGCGGTGGCAACCCTCGCTGGGGCTGCTCGGGTTCGTGCAGAGCAACACGGCCCTCTCCAACAGCTTGGGGATGCGAATGGAGGGCTCGCTGCGGATCGCCGATCTGCCGTGGGAGGCGCTGCTGCAGCTCGAGGCCCGGTACAACCGGCGGGAGACACAGCTCCTGTCGTCCTCGGACTCGAGTTCGGTGGAGAAGGTGTTCTCGCTGAACGGCTACAGCGCGAGGTTGGGCGCACGCTGGAGCCATCCCGTGCTGCGCCGGGGCGTGCTGTTCGCGGACGCCAGCGCGGGCTACCTGCGGATGAGCGGGCAGGTGAAGGTGGAGGGACTGGGCGAGATGGTCCCCCAGCCGATCCTATCGCGAGGTCTCGTCGTCTCCGTGGGCGGCGGACTCGGGTGGACGATGGGGCCCGGCAGGCTCGTCGGACAGCTCCAGTGGGCCCAAGCTCCGGGTCGCGGGCTGGTGAGCGGCAACCTCGGTGGGCTGTCGCTGGGGGCCGGGTACCAGCTTCCGCTCTCAGGAGGCGTGGATCGATGAGGCGCTGGGGAATCACTCTCGGGCTGATGCTCCTGAGCGCGGTGGCGCTGGCCGCGGCCCCGGCTCCGAGCGCGACCGGCACGGTGTGGATCACCCTGCAGCCCCAGCCCTCGGGGCCCTTGAAGGCTCCCCGCGTCCGGGTCGAGGGCAAGGAGGTCCCCACGAACCCGAGCGGAGCATTCCGGGTGGACGGGCTCGCGGGTGGGTGGGTGGCGATCCAGGCGTCGGCGGAGGGCTACCAGCCGCTGGAGCGGAAGGTGCAACTGCCCGCGGGTGGGCAGACCAGTGTCCTGCTGCCCCTGGAGCGCATCCGAGAGCCGGGCACCCTGCGCGGCCGGATCATCCGCCAGGCCGGTGGGGCGGGCGCGAAGGTCCCGCTCGCGGATGTGGAAGTGCAGCTCGGCGGCCAGGGGGTCGCCCGGAGCGACGCGGACGGTCGCTTCGTGCTTTCGGCCGTGGGGCCTGGACCGGTCTCGCTGAAGCTCCTGGGCGCGGGAGTCCGGCCCCAGGAGGAGGTGGTGGTCATCCCGCCGGGAGGTGAAGCCTCCATCGAGGTCGCCCTGCAGAAGGCCGAGGAGGTGCTGGCGTGGATGCGCGGGAAGGTCCGCTCCACGCAGGGCCAGCCGTTGCAGGCCACGCTGAAGGTCGCCGAGCGGAAGCTCAAGGCCCGCACCCGCCCCACGGGAGACTTCGAGTTCCGCCTGCCCGCGGGGCGCTACCAGGTGACCTTCGAGGCGCGCGGCCACATCGCGCAGACCAAGACCGTCGACGTGGGGGCGGGAGATCAGGCGCTGTTCTACGTGGACCTGTCGCCTCTGGAGAACTGAGCCTTGCGCGCCCTGTCCCTCACGCTCCCGCTGTTGCTGCTGCTCTGGGCCTGCAAGAAGGACCCTGTCGCGCCCGGGCTGGCGACGCTCACCCAGGTACAAGGACAGGTCTCCGTGCAGCACGGCGTGGAGACCCGTCCAGGAGCCCTGAACCAACCCCTGTACCAGGGCGACACCCTGGTGACCGGGCCCACGAGCGCGGCGAAGGTGCGCTACGTCAACGGCGTCGAAGTGCAGGTGAGCGAGAACAGCCGCTTCCGCATCAACGGCACGCCGGGAGCCCTCACGCTGGAGCTGGAGGAAGGCCGCATCGTCTCCACCGCGCCAAAGGACGCCGAGACGGGGCTCACCGTCACGGGGCGCTTTGGCCGGGCGGAGCTCATCACCGCCTCGGAGCTGGTGCTGGATCTCCGCTCCGCCAGGCCGCGCCTGACCCTGGAGTACGGAGAGATCCGCGTCATTGACCCCGAGGGAGAGACCATCCCCCTGGTGGTGGCGCAGGAGCTCGAGCTCCCCGTGCGCAAACCCAAGCAGGCGGAAGAAATCCCGTTCATGCGCGCGACGGAGATCGTGTTCGTGCTCAAGTCCCAGAACGGAAAGGCGCGCGTGCGGGACTCCCAGCAGGCCGCCTTCACCGAGGTCTCCTCCGATCAGCCGCGCGAGCTGGGCGCTGGCGCGTCCTTCGAGGTCCCCGCGCAGGCCACTGCGCGTCTGTCCTCCAGCGAGTTGCAGGTGAATCTGGAGGGGGACACCGCGGGGACGCTCACCGCGGCCTCCCGTCAGGGCGAGCAGCGCTCCTATGCCCTTCAGCTCAGCCGAGGAAAGGCGCAGCTCCAGTTCGCGCCGGGACAGCACTCCCTGAAGCTCACCGACGCCCAGGGCTCGGTGGAGCTCAAAGTCAACGAGCAGAGCGCGATCTCGGTAAGCCACCCTCAGGAGGGCTCCCGCGTGACGGTCCTCACCGGTCAGGTCGAGCTGCTGGCGGATGGGAAGAGCACCGTCCTCAAGGCGGGAGAAGGAGTGAACCGCTCGGCGACGGCGGCACAGCAGGGAGCCCCGGACACGACCCCGGCGCTGGTGCTGCCCGCGAACGCGAAGGTGCGCGTCTTCTCGGACACCGTCTCCGAGGCGGGGATCCGCGTCCCCGAGGCGACCAGCGGGCCGCTGCGCGTGGAGGTGGCAGGAGAGCCGGCCTTCCGTGAGCCGCTCCTGGCGGGGCGCGTGGGCGAGAACTGGGTGCGGATCGCGCCTCCCGCCAAGGGCGAGCTGCACTGGCGCTTCCTCTCGGAGGATGGCACCCCGCGCGCCCAGGGGTCCGCGCGCTTCCAGCCCGACCGAGGCCTCTCCTCCCTGTCCGGAAAGAGCCCCCGAGCCGAGGTCCTCGAGACGGGGCTCAAGGCCTCCATCTACTTCCAGGGCGCGGCCCCTTCGCTGCACTTCAACTTCGATGCCCGCGAGGGAGCCCGCTCCTACCGGTTCCGCATCTTCCGCGCCAACGATCCGCAGCGGCCGTTGCTGGAGCGGGCGGCGAGCCGGACGGAGTTCACGCTGGAGCCGGGCGCGCTCGGCGAGGGGAACTATCTCTGGTACGTGGCGGCGCTGGGCGCGGGGGGCGAGGAGCTCTCCGGCGGACGGATGAACAAGCTCGAGCTGGTGTACGACAACGCGCGGCGCGGGCTGGCCATCAGCCGTCCCAAGCCTGGGGAGCGCGTCGGACGGGGCGACGTGCCCTTGGAGGGAGTCGCTCCCGTGGGCTCACGCCTGTCCGTCAACGGCCAACCCGTGGCGCTCGATGCCAAGGGCCGGTTCTCCCAACGCCTGCCCTCCGCCCAGGTCCTGGTGTTCCGCCTGCTGTCGGACCAGGGTGAGGCATACTGGGTGCGCAACCTCCGGAGCGACAGGTGAGCGGAGTTCCATCCTCAGGCGTCATTCCCCTCACCCGGCCGGCCGCTCCGCGCCGCTTCGGCCAGTACCTGCTCTTCCGCAAGCTCGCCGAAGGAGGCATGGCCGAGCTCTACCTCGCCAAGCAGATCGGCGCCGAGGGCTTCGAACGCGACGTGGTGATCAAGTGCATGCTCGATCACCTCTCCAAGAACCAGGACTTCATCTCGATGTTCCTGGACGAGGCGCGGCTGGCGGCGCGGCTGCACCATCCGAACATCGTGCAGATCACCGATCTCGGCGTGGCCGACGATCGCTACTTCATCTGCATGGAGTACCTCGCGGGAGAGGATCTGGATTCGCTGATCGGCTGCTCGCGCCACAAGGGCGAGGCCATCCCCATTCCGGTCGCCGCGCGAATCATCCTCTCGGCGCTCGAGGGGCTGGAGTTCGCCCACGGCTACCAGGAGCAGGGCCAGTCCGTGGGGCTCGTCCACCGGGACGTCTCCCCCTCGAACATCTTCGTCACCTACCAGGGCACCGTGAAGGTGCTGGACTTCGGGATCGCCAAGGCCTCCTCCCGGATGACCCAGACCCAGCCCGGGCTCCTGAAGGGCAAGTGGGGATACATGTCCCCCGAGCAGGCCCGGGGCGAGTCGATCGACGCGCGCAGCGATCTGTTCTCGCTGGGCATCACCTTCCATGAGCTGCTCACCGGGCGCCGGGTGTTCGAGCGGGACCACGAGATCGGCGTGTTGCTGGCGCTGATGGCCCAGCCCATCCCTCCGCCCAGCACGCTGCGTCCGGACATTCCTCCAGCGCTCGACCGGATCGTCATGAAGGCGCTGGAGCGGCAGGCCGACGATCGCTACGCGAGTGCCTCCGCGATGCGGGCGGACCTGGAGGACTTCCTCCGCTCGACGCCTTCGGTCTCAGGCATCTCCCACCTCGCCCAGTACATGCAGGGCCTGTTCGGACCTGTCGAGGTGGCGAACAAGACGAAGATCCCCTCGCTCACCGAGCTCGCCGCGATCCGCGTACCCACGCCTCCGCCGCCTCAGGACGAGCGCATCGGGTACGAGAAGACGCTGGTCCGACCGACGGATCCGGGCGAGGGCTCCAGCCCCGCCGCGCCAGCGCGTCCGTCCACCGACCGGCAGCCGCTTCCGGCGCCCGTCCCTGCCACCCCTCCCCGCCAGAGCATGGCCGTGCCCGTGGCCATTGGGGCGCTGGTCGCGGTGGTGCTCCTGGCGTTGGGCGGAGGCGCGGCCTGGTACTTCCTGTTCCGCACGCCCGCTCCGGCGCTCTCCGTCACGGCTCCGCCTGTCGCGATCCCGGCGTCTCCGGTGGAAACGCCTCCGCCTGCCCCTCCAGCTCTCCCCACCGCGCCCGTGGCGCAGCCGACTCCGCCGCCGGCCACTCCTGCTCCGGAGCCGACCCCGGAGCCCGTGGCGAAGCCCAAGATCCCCGCCAAGCTCAGCCAGAGAGAGATCGACCGGGTCTTCAGGAAACACCGCGAGAGGCTGCTCGCATGTGGAGAGAAGTTCAGCACCGACATTCCCCCGAGCCGTCGGGTGAAGCTCCAGATGAGCCTCAAGAACTCCGGAGAGGTGTATGACATCCGGATCTCCGAGCCCACCTCTCTGGCACCTGAGCTGGCGAAGTGCCTGATCGCCCGAATGGAGGCGGCGAGGTTCCCGCCCTCTCAGACGCCCGTGCTCCGGCTCGAGCTCCCGCTGGTGTTCAGCGAGCGCTGAGCCGGCACCCGCCCTTTCGGTGTTAGCTTCACGGGGTGCGCCTCGGTCCTGATCCGGAGTTTCGCCCGCTCGGTGGAAAGGCCTACGGCTCCATCCCGCACCTTCCAGGCTCTCGTACCGGCCCCGCGGATCGACACCTCGCTCCCGGGCTCGCGCGGCGCTGTACCGACACGGCGCGCGATGGGGCCGAGCACGTGGTGGTGCTCGAGAAACTCGACGGCTCCTGTGTGGCCGCCGCGCGCTTGGGAGACACGCTCGTCGCGCTCGGTCGAGAGGGTCGGCTCGCCGCGCACTCTCCCAACGAAGCGCGCCGGCTCTGGGCCGCGTGGGTCGCCGCGAACGCGGACCGCTTCCTCGCCATCCTCCAGCCCGGCGAGCGGCTCGTTGGAGAGTGGCTCGCCCTGGCCCATGGCACGCGGTACGCGCTGCCGCACGAGCCCTTCGTCTGCTTCGATCTGATGCGGGAGCGCGAGCGGCTCCCCTGGCGCGAGCTGGTGGAGCGCGCTCGCGCCGGTGGCTTCGTGACACCAGGGCTCGTCCACGAGGGTGGCGCGTTGAGCATCGAGGCGGCGATGGAGCGGCTGCGCGGCGGCGGCTTCCACGGTGCGGTGGATCCCGTCGAAGGCGCGGTCTGGCGGGTGGAGCGGCGCGTGGGCGAGACGGTCCGCGTGGACTTCCTGGCGAAGTACGTGCGGCCCGACAAGATCGACGGCAGCCTGCTCCCCGAGAACACCGGGCTCCCGTCCGTCTGGAACTGGCGCCCGGAGGCGTCGTAGGCCGCAAGGAGCCCCTCACGCATGCCACGCGCCTTCTTCGTCACTGGCAACCAATACAAGGCCGAGGAGATCTCCCGGCTCCTCTCCGGCCTCGACATCGTCTGGCGGAAGCTCGCCCTCCCCGGGCTCGAGCCCGCCGCGCCGGAGCAGGGACCGATCGACCTGGCCGCCCTGGCCCGTCGCAAGGTGCTGGCGGCCTGGCAGGCGCTGGGGGCTCCGTGCTTCGTCGAGACCACGGCGCTCGAGTTGGACGGCGTGGCCTCCTTCACCGGGGCCCGCTTCAAGAAGCAGTGGCTCGCGCAAGGCGAGCAGGCCTTCCTGGCGACCCATGGGGGCTGCCGAGGCCGGGTTCGGGTGGCCGTGGCGTTCTCGGAGGACGGCGTCGCGGAGCACGTCTCGGTCTTCGAGGGCTCCATCGAGGGCACGTTGCTCGCGGCACCCCGTGGCGATGGGGGCTACGGCTGGGATCCCGCCTGGCTGCCCGACGGCTATGCGCGCACGCTCGGAGAGATGGCGCAACAGAAGTTCTTCCTCAACATGCGCCACCGGCCCTACCTGGAGCTGGCGGACCGGCTTCGGGAGCATTCGATCGGTGGCCCCTATGAGGCCCATGTGACGATCGCGACGCGTTCGGAGGAGGACCTCGAGCGCTTCCGTGCCTTCTGCGGCGCCGCGGGGGTCAAGTGCATCTTCATCGAGCTGGGCCAGGGAGCGGTTCGCTTCCAGCCGATGACGGCCTCGTACCACCACGGGCCGCTCCGGCAGGCGCTGGACGAGGTGCAGACGTTCGCGCGCTCCCTGGCGGCCGACGGCTTCGATGTGACGCGGCTCAAGATCGAGGCGCTGGGCACCAACCGCGACATCCCCGAGGAGGATGCGGCGGCGAAGGCCCAGCCGGCGAACTACTTCGAGTTCCACGTGAAGGTGACGCTCCCCTCGGTGGGCGCGGACCTGGAGGCGCTGCGGGCTCGCTGTGAGCGGCATGGCGCGCACCTGTCGCGCAACGCGCGCAAGGTACGGGCGGACGGTGCCTCCGAGCGCTTCGTCACGCTGCGCATTCGCGGCCTGGGTCGGGCGAATGCCGACGCGCGCTTCACGGCGCTGCTGCGGGAGCTGGCGGAGACGGAGCTGCCCCTCTCCTACCCGCTGCGCGAATACACGGTCTACGACTCGAACCAGGGGCTCGATCGGGGCTGGGGCGAGGTGCTGACGTGAATCCCACGCCTCCCGTGCTCGCCGCGGCCATGGGCCTGCTCCGGCGCCTTGCCCGCTCGCCCGTGGCGGAGGAGCTCATCCTCCGGGGCGGGATGATGATGCGCCTGTGGAGCGGCTCGGTGCCTCGACCGGTGGAGGACATCGACTTCCTGGCCCGCTTTCCCTTCGACGCGGCGGCGACGGTCGCGAGGCTCGAGTCCCTCTGCCGCGTGGAGGTCGAAGATGGGATGCGCTTCGGTGCGCTGCGCTCCGAGGTGATCTGGGCCGAGACAGCCTTCCCGGGAATGCGCGTCTTCGTCGAGGTGGCCCTGCGCGACACCGAGCAACCCTTGGAGCTGCGGATCGACACCGGCTTCGGCGATCCCATGGACCCTCCCGCGATGTGGATGGACCATCCGCTCGAAGAGGGCACCGCCGCCCGCGTCCTCGCCTGCCGGCCCGAGACGCTGTTCGCCTGGAAGGTCCATGGCCTCTTCGAGCGAGGTCCTGGACGCTTCCGCCCCAAGGATCTCTTCGACGTCTACCTGCTGGCCAGGCACGCCCCGCTCGATGCGGCGCTGCTGCCCCGGGCGCTGCGCCTGGCTTTCGACTCGCGCGGCGACTCACTCGAACTCACCTCCCGACTGGTCGCGGGTGAGTTCGGACAGAGCCCCTGGAGCCTTGAGAAGTGGGCACGTTTCCGCAACAGCCTGCCGGAAGGCCGGCCCGAGCAGCTCTCCGAGGTCGTCACCTCGGTCGCGCGGGTCCTCGGCCCGGTGGTGACGGTGGCCATGGCACTGCCCTCCAGGATGGAGTAGCTGAACCAAGGCCCAAGCCGTCTCTCGGACGAGGTTCCCATGCAAGTCTTCCGCACCACTGGCGCTGGCGGTCCCGAGGTCCTCGCTCCCGAAGCTCGCCCGGACCTCACGCCAGGTCCCTCCGAGTTGCTCATCCGCGTGCGCGCCACGGCGCTCAACCGCGCGGACCTGCTCCAGATCAAAGGCCACTACGCGCCACCGCCTGACGTGCCCCAAGACATCCCCGGCCTGGAATACGCGGGAGAGGTCCTCGCCGTGGGCCCGCGCGCGCGCCGCTTCCGGCCAGGCGATCGGGTGATGGGCCTGGTAGGCGGAGGTGCCTGGGCCGAACAGCTCACCGTCCACGAGCGCGAGGTGCTCCCCATGCCGGAGGGCATGGACTTCACCGACGCCGCCGCGCTGCCCGAGGTGTACCTCACCGCCTTCGATGCGCTCGTGCTCCAGGGCGGAATGCGGACCGGAGAGACGGTGCTCGTGCATGCGGTGGCCAGCGGCGTGGGCTCCGCGGCGGCGCTCCTGTGCCGGGCAATGGGGGTTCGCGTGGTGGGCACCGGTCGCAACGCCGCGAAGCTGGAGCGCACGCGCGAGTGGGGGGTCGAGCGGACCATCCACGTGGAGGGAACGCCGCCGCGCTTCGCCGAGGCCGTCCGCGAAGCCACGGGAGGCCGAGGCGCTGATCTCGCGCTGGATCTGGTGGGCGGGGACTATGTCCCGGAGACGCTGGAGGCGCTCGCGCCGCAGGGCCGGGTCATGCTCGTGGGGTTGGTCGCGGGCAACAAGGCCCAGCTCCCCCTGGGGGTCATCCTCATGAAGCGGCTGCGCATCACCGGCACGGTGCTTCGCAGCCGCCCGCTGGAAGAGAAGATCGCGCTAGCACAGGCGGCCGAGCGTCACCTGCTGCCGCTGTTCCGCTCGGGGGCCCTCAAGCCCGTCATCGACGCCGTGGTACCCATGCGAGACATCCGGGAAGCCCTCACTCGCATGGCGAGCAACGAGACCGTGGGCAAGGTCGTCCTGCGCTGGGACTGAGCCCCCTCACGCGCTACTGGGACAACAGCACCTGGTAGATGAAGGTGTATTCCTGCGTCGGCGAGTCCCGAAACTCGAGCTGCATCTGGCCGTGGGCGCCCTTGAACGCGCCCGTGCCTCCGGTAATCGCGAGCACCGAGCCCTTTCGATCATAGAAGGGCCCCGACACCGTGAGCTGCCCGTCACTCAGAAAGGCGGTCCACGTACACTCCCAGGACTCGCCCGCCACCATGCGCACGCAGTACCCCTGGTCCGTGCCCATCTGCGTCGTATTCGTCGCGTCGAACAACAGGTTCGAGAAGGTCAGCACATCGCCCGCGGAGTCCCCCGCCGGCTCGTTGTCCACCACCGCGTCCGAGGCCGCGCGCTCCACCAGCTGGATCGTCTGGATCTGTAGCGGAGCCGCCTCCTCGTCTCCACAGCCCACCAGCGCCGTGAGCAGCACGAGTCCCAGGCCACCCTTCATCCGCGTCCTTCGCATGTGTACCCCCCTCAGGGCCGAGTGATACGGCGGGCGCAGTGTACCCATGGGCTCACCGAGCGAGCGAGCACCCCTCGAAGACCGTTGCCAAGCATGGCCAGCTCCATATCCTGCGCCGCGCCATGGCTACCCACTTCGATCCCAGCGCCGCCGCCCCCGCCGACTCCGGCATCTTCGGCCTCCCCCACTCCGCCGATGAGGCCCACGTCGTCCTCGTCCCCGTCCCCTTCGAGGCCACCACCAGCTACGGCGGTGGCACCTCCGAGGGCCCCGCCGCCGTCCTCGACGCCAGCCGCCAGGTGGACCTCTTCGACGTGGAGACCGGCCGCCCCTACGAACGCGGCATCGCCATGCTCCCCGAGTCCGAGGACCTGCGCGCCTGGAACACCCGCGCCAAGGAGCGCGCCCAGCTCGTCATCGAGGCGGGCGGCGTGGACCCCGCCAACGCCGAGCTGCGAGCGGCCGCCGATGAGGTCAACGCGCTCTGCGAGAAGATGAACGACGTCGTCTACCGCACCACCCAGCAGTGGCTCGAGAAGGGCAAGCGCGTGGGCGCCGTCGGCGGAGACCACTCCATCTCCTACGGCATCATCCAGGCCCACGCCGAGAAGTACCCCGGCCTGGGCGTGCTCCACCTCGACGCGCACGCCGACCTGCGCAAGGCCTACGAGGGCTTCACCTGGTCCCACGCCTCCATCATGTACAACGTGGTGAAGCGCATTCCTGGCGTGAAGTCGCTCGTCCAGGTCGCCATCCGCGACATGAGCCAGGAGGAGCACCAGCTCATCGAGGACTCCGGCGGCCGCGTGCGCGCCTTCTTCGACTCCACCCTGCAGAACAAGCGCTTCGACGGAGTGCCCTGGAACCGCCAGGTGGACGAGATCGTCGCCCAGCTCCCCGAGCACGTGTACCTGTCCTTCGACATCGACGGACTGGACCCGGTGCTCTGCCCCCACACCGGCACGCCCGTGCCCGGCGGCCTCTCCTTCCCCGAGGCCAACGCCCTCATCGCCGGCGTGGTCCGCTCGGGGCGCACCATCGTCGGCTTCGATCTCACCGAGGTGGCCCCGGCTCCCGACGGCGGCGAGTGGGACGGCAACGTGGGCGCCCGGCTGCTCTACAAGATGATCGGCTGGATGCTGAAGTCGCAGCGCGCCTGATCAGCGCGGCAGCAACAGGCTGAAGGTGGAGCCCCTGCCCATCCGGGACTCCACCGACAGCGCGCCTCCGTGCAGGCGCGCCAGCTCCGAGGCCACATAGAGCCCTAGCCCCGTGCCGCTGTCGGCACGGACCTGGAACGGCGCGAAGAGGCGCGGCAGATCCTGCTCCGAGAAGCCCGCGCCCTCGTCCCGCACCCGCACCGTCACCAGCGTCTTCGAGGCGTTCAGCTCCACCCGCACCTCGCCCTGCCCCGCGCCGTGATGCACCGCGTTCGCCAGCAGCGCGTCGAACACCTGGCGGAGCCGCTCCGGATCGAAGCGCAGCTCCACCGGCTCCGGGGGCACCAGGAGCTTGAAGGGCAGCGCGGGTACCTGCGCCCTCCAGCCCTCCACCACGTGGCGCAAGTGCGGCGTCAGGTCCTCCTCCGCCGGCTGCAGCGTCACATTGCCCGCCGCGAGCCGCGCCGCCTCGTGCAGACTCCGGCCCAGGAACTCCATCGAGCGCAGCTGCGCTCCCAGCGCCGCCAGCGCCCCCGCGTCCACCGCGGGCGTCTCCTGCAACCGCTGGAGCTGCTCACGCGCCGCCGCCAGCGGCACCTGCAGCGTCTGCGCCACCCAGTGGCCCACCTCCTCCACCGAGGGAGCGTCCTGCGCCGGCCTGCGCTGCGGCACGTGCGCCAGCGACTGGCGAATCAGCGACTCGAAGTCATTGATCTCGAAAGGCTTGTGCAGGAACGCGGAGGCCTCGGGCGCGCCGTTCGGCAGCACCGCGCTCAGCAAAATGACGGGCACGTCCTTGAGGACGTCGTCTCCGCGCAATTGCCGGCAGAGCTCCACCCCGCTCAGCCGCGGCATCATGTGGTCCGTCACCACCAGATGCGGCCGCCGGGCTCGCGCCAGTCCTAGCGCCTCCTCGCCATCCCGAGCACGAACCACATCGTGCCCCAGGTCCTCGACGACCTGGCTCAAGACCTCGAGCACCGCAGGTTCGTCGTCCGCCACCAGGACGAGACTCATGCCGCCACTCCTCGACGCCAGCGCGGGACCCCAACCCACGCCCACCTGGCCATGCCATTGATCTATTAAAAGGCCGTACATCGGTTCCAGGTGGGCTCGGGAATCCTGACCGTTTCCCGACAGTCCCTTCGTCTCGCGCAGGACATCGTCCTTGCGCAGGAGGTACGGAATGAGGCTCTCAGGTATGAGGTGGTGGGTTCTGACCGGAGTGTTGCTGGCCTCCGTCGCCCAGGCGGACCAGGCGCGGCGGCGGGATGCGGTGGTGGAGGTGGTGCAGAAGGTCTCCCCCGCGGTCGTCTATATCGGCACCGAGCAGGAGGTGGAGTCGCGCTTCCGCGGCCGGCGCTCCCCGCTGGAGGACTTCTTCGGCGGGTACGAGCAGCCGCAGCGGCGGCGGGTGCAGGGGCTCGGCAGCGGCGCCATCATCGACGCCTCCGGCATCATCGTCACCAACGAGCACGTCATCCGCGGGGCCTCCGCCATCCACGTCGTCCTGGAGGACGGGCGCACGCTGGACGCGGAGGTGCTCGGCAGCGACGCGGGCAATGATCTGGCGGTGCTCAAGGTGAGCGCCCGGGAGCCGCTGCCCACCGCGAAGCTGGGCACGAGCTCGGATCTGATGATCGGCGAGACGGTGGTCGCCATCGGCAGCCCCTTCGGCCTGTCGAAGACGGTGACGGCGGGCGTGGTGTCCGCCGTGGGCCGCACGTTCCGCGCCGAGGACGGGCGCGTCTACAACGACTTCGTGCAGACGGACGCGGCCATCAACCCAGGCAACTCGGGCGGCCCGCTGCTCAACGTGGACGGAGAGATCATCGGCATCAACACCGCCATCTTCGCCAGCGCGCAGGGCATCGGCTTCGCGATCCCCGCCGACAAGGTGCGCCGCATCGTCGAGGAACTCACGCGCTTCGGGAAGGTGCGCCCGGCGTGGGTGGGCATCGAGGCGCTGGATCTGGCCCCTCAGGTGGCGAGTCAAGTCGGATGGGATCGCACCTACGGCGCGCTGGTGGCCGCCGTCGAGCCTGGCAGCCCCGCTGAGCAGGCAGGCGTGCAGCGCGGGGACGTGCTGGCGGAGATGGGCGGCTCTCGCGTCTCGGATGCCGATGACTTCGACACCCGCGTGCGTGGCTATCCGGCCCGCTCCGCCTTCCCGCTCACCGTCTTCCGCCAGGGCGGACTGCGCACACTCCAGGTGACACCCGTGGAGTTCCCCACTCGGATGATCGAGACGCTCGCGTGGGAGCGACTCGGACTTCGAGTGAAGGAGGCTCGCGGCGGCGGCATGGCCCTGTCCGCCGTCCGTCCCGGCTCCGCGGCCGAGGAGGTGGGCCTGGTTGCCGGGGATGTGATCCTTCGGGTGAACAACCAGCAGGTCGCCAACTCGGACAGCTTCCGAGAGGCCCTGCTCACGGCGCGACGGGGGCGTAGCGTCTTGTTGCTCGTCCGCCGGGGGCGATATGGCTACCACATCACCCTCCCGTTCCAAGGCCAACGCCTCTAGCATGATCACCGCATGAGTCAGGTCAGCTATCAGCCCCTCGGTCCCTTGATGTCTGGCGAGGGCTCTCGCGCGTTCCTCGGGCTGGCGCTCGAGGATGGCGTCGCGCCCCACCCCGTGGTGCTCATCTGGGCACCACCGGAGGTCGCGCAGGACGCGGACCTGACGGACAAGCTGCGCCGCGAGACACAGCGTGCCGTCGTCTTCGAGCACCCCAACATCCTGCGCGTGCATGGCCTGGTGTCACTGGAGCAAGGCCTGGCGCGCGTCACCGAGTACGCCGACGGCGAGTCGCTGCGCCGCGTGCTGGAGGTGACTCCGCGCATTCCTCCTCCGCTGGCCGCGCGGCTGGTGGCGGACGCGGCCATGGGCGCGCACTACGCGCACATGGCGGGCAATGACGATGGCTCGCCATTGGTCCACGGCGACCTGCGCCCGGAGACGCTGATCATCTCCTTCCAGGGCGTGTGCAAGGTGACGGGCTACGGCGCGCTGGGCGTGGCGCCTCGGGAGCGCGGCGGGCGCCGCGTGCGCAACCGGCGCAAGTACAGCGCGCCCGAGCAGCTGCTGGGCGGTCGCGAGGCCGTCAACATCCAGACCGACGTGTTCCTGCTGGGCCTCGTGCTCTACGAGTGCCTCACCGGCAAGGTGCCCTTCAAGGACGCCAAGGACGCGGACACCGCCACCCTCACCGAGGCGCTGCCGCACCTGCCTCCCAACATCCCCAAGGAGCTCGACGCGGTGGTGCAGAAGGCCACCGCCAAGCGCGCCAACGAGCGCTACCCCTCCGCGCTCGCGATGCGCGATGCGCTCGTGGCGGCCATGGGCGATCTGCCCCAGCAGGACGTGCTCTCCGTCTTCATGAACCGGTTGTTCCCGGTGAAGGAGACGGCGCGCGCGGCACGGGCTCAGGTGATCTCGCTCGGAATGGAGCAGGCGCTGCGGCGCTCGGAGGCGAACTGGCCCACCGTGGTCCCCTCCGCGCAGCCGCACCGCCCTGCTCCCGAGGCAGCGCCCTCCGCACCCGCGCCGAAGGCCGCTCCGGTTCCGGCGCCGAAGTCCCCGACCCGAACGGCGGAGCTTCCGGCGACTCCGGTTCGGGCCTCCGCGCCCGCGCCTGTTCCCGCTCCCGTGCCCGCGGCCACTGCCGCCGTCAGCGCCCCCGTGGCCGCTGCTCCCGCGCCCAACGTACCCGTGGCTCCCGCGCCCAGCGCGCCCGCCTCGCAGCGCTCGCGCCTCCCGCTCGTGATTGGCGCGCTCGCCCTGGTCAGCGCGGCGGCGGCGGTCGTGGTGTGGCGAGGGAAGCTGCCCGGTGACTACTCCTTCTCCTCCGAAGCGGGCGACGCGGGTGTCTCCCTGGCCTCTCTCACCCCGGGCCCCGCGCCCATCGATCCGCTGGCGATGCCTGACGCGGGCGAGGCGCCAGATGCCGGCGTCGCGGATGGCGGCGTGGATGCCGGAACGGAACTCGAGCTGATCGTCGATCCGCGCGTGGACATCCTCTTGTCGGATGGCGGAGTGCTCGGCCGCACGCCGCTGACGGCGCCGATGCCCGCGGGCCGTCACGTGCTCTCCCTGAGCAACCCGGCGCTGGGCATCCAGACGGCGCGCTCGGTCACCGTGAACCTCACGGGCCGCACCACGCAGCGCTTCTACTTGAACAAGGGCTTCGTCACCATTCGTGGGCCCGAGGGCTCCATCGTCCAGGTCGACGGGCGCAAGGTGGGCACCACTCCTGTCGAGGAGCTGGACCTCTACGAGGGCTACCACCGGCTCGTCGTCACCGTGGGCTCGGCGCGGTGGACCAAGTCCTTCCAGCTCGATGCGACCCAGCGCGTCACCTTCACGGTGGACTTCGAGGAGCCGGAAGAAGAGCCCTGAGCTCGGTGGCAGGAAGCCTCCGAGCAGGCACCGCGTCCGAGGAAGCGCTTCTCAGCGGGCGGGCTGGCCGTTATGTGAGGGGAATGCATTTCGCGCGTATCCCCTCAGTGTTGGCCCTGGTGTTGACCGCCTCCGTCTCATGGGCGGCGGATGATCCCTTCCTCTGGCTCGAGGACGTGCAGGGCCAGAAGGCCCTCGAGTGGGTCGGTGCGCAAAACGCGCGCACACTGGCAGTGCTGGAGAAGGACACTCGCTTCGAGCCCTTCCGCACCCAGGCGCTGGAACTCCTCACCGCCAACGATCGCATCCCGAAGCCTCTCTTCCGGGCGGGCGGCGTGGACAACTTCTGGCAGGACCGCCAGAACCCGCGCGGCCTGTGGCGGCACACGTCGCTCGACAGCTACCTGAGCCCGAGCCCCGAGTGGCAGACGGTGCTCGACATCGACGCGCTGGCCAAGGCCGAGGGCGGCAACTGGATCTTCAAGGGCGCTCAATGCCTGCCCCCCGAGGACCGGCTGTGCCTGGTGCGCCTCTCCAACGGCGGCAAGGACGCGGCCGAGGTGCGCGAGTTCGACGCCGTCTCGAAGACCTTCCTAAAGGACGGCTTCCAGATCCCCGAGGGCAAGCATTCCGCCACATGGCTCGACACGGACACCCTGCTCGTCGGGCGGGATTGGGGCGGTGACACCCTTACCGAGTCCGGCTACCCCTACGTGCTCAAGCGCTGGAAGCGCGGAACGCCCCTGGAGCAGGCCACCGAGGTGTTCCGGGGAAAGAAGTCGGATGTGCGGGTCGGCCCCATCGAGCTGCGGGACGCCGAGGGCCGGCTCCAGGCGGTGCTCCTCACCCGTGGCATCAACTTCTTCGAGGACGAATTCTTCCTGCTCACGGACGCGGCGCCCGTCCCGCTGGCCCTGCCAAAGAAGACGTCCTTCCAGACCTTCGTCGCGGGGCAGCTCATCTTCACCCTCCAGGAGGACTGGGGGCAGCTCAAGCAGGGGGCGGTGTTCGCCCTCGAGCTCGCCGCGCTGAAGGCGAACCCCGCCCAGCTGAAGCCGACGCTGCTGCTCCAGCCCGGGCCTCGCCAGGCCATCGAGAGCGTGGCGGGGACGCGCAACAAGCTCGTCGTCAACGTGTACGAGGACGTGAAGGGCGCCACCGATGTCTACACCTGGGCCAAGGGCCGCTGGAGCCACAAGCGCCTCGCGTTGCCCAAGAACGCCTCGGTCGGCATCGTCGCGGCTTCCTCGGCGCATGACCGGCTGTTCGTGGAGTCCCAGGGGTTCCTCGAGCCGACGACGCTGTGGCTCGCGGATGCCGCGGCCACCACCGTGAAGAAGGCCAAGGCCCTGCCCGCGCGCTTCCAGGCGTCGACCCACAAGGTCGAGCAGTTCTGGACCCCGTCCAAGGACGGCACCCGGGTGCCCTACTTCGTCGTCCGGCCCAAGGCCCAGAAGCCCACGGGCGCCGCGCCGGCCATCGTCTACGGCTATGGCGGCTTCCAGGTCTCCAAGCCGCCCGTCTACCTGCCCGAGGTGGGCAAGCTCTGGCTGGAGCACGGCGGCGTCTATGTCATCGCCAACATCCGCGGCGGCGGCGAGTTCGGCCCCCGCTGGCACCAGTCGGTGCTGCGCGAGAACCGGCAGAAGTCCTTCGATGACTTCGCCGCCGTCGTCGAGGACCTGGTGCGCCGGAAGATCAGCTCGCCGCGCCGCATCGGCATCTATGGACGCTCCAACGGAGGTGTGCTCACCAGCGTGTCGATGACGCAGCACCCCGAGCTCTTCAACGCGGTGGTCATCGAGAGCCCGCTCATCGACATGATGCGCTACACGAAGCTGCCGGCGGGCGCGTCCTGGGTCAGCGAGTACGGCAACCCCGAGGTGCCCGAGGAGGCGGCGTTCATCTCGAAGTACTCCGCCTACCAGAACCTCAAGGAGGGCGTGCGCTACCCCAAGCCGTACATCACCACCAACACGAAGGATGACCGCGTCCACCCCGGCCACGCGCGCAAGTTCGCGGCGCGGCTCGAGGCCATGGGGCTGCCGTACCTCTATTACGAGAACACCGACGGCGGTCACTCCAACGATGCCGACCCGGTGATGAACGCGCGGCGGTGGGCGCTGCACTATGTTTACTTGGCGCAGCAGCTGATGGACTGAGCCGCCGCGAAGGGCTCGGTTCCGGTAGGGTGCGGAGCATGCGCAGACTCCTCATCGCCGCGTGTACCGGGCTGCTGCTCGTTGCCAGCTGCAGCCACGACAAGGCGGCCTCCGGTGCTACCTCCGCCACCGCGTTCCAGCCCCAAGCCACTGGGCGCGGCGGCGCGGCGGCGACGATCGATGTGCGCGCCACCGCGGCGGCCATCGAGATCCTCAAGGATGGAGGCAATGCCGTCGACGCGGCCGTCGCCGCCGCGGGCGTGCTCAGCGTGACGGACCTCTACTCCTGCGGCATTGGCGGGGGTGGGTTGATGGTCATCTACCTGGCCGGCGAGCAGCGCGTCGTCACCGTGGAGCACCGCGAGGCCGCTCCCCGCCAGCTCCGCCGGGAGCTCTTCTATGAGGCGGGTGTGCCCATCCCCACGCTCGAGGTGATGACCAGCGGCCTTTCGGCCGGAGTGCCCGGCATGGTGCGGGGCTGGGAGACCGCCCTGGCGCGTTACGGTACCCGCGGGCTCAAAGAGGTGCTCCAGCCGGGCATCCGCGTCGCTGAGCAGGGCTTCGAGGTGGACCCGTTCTTCTTCGACCAGACCACGCGCAACGCCGAGCGCTTCAAGCTGTTCACCAGCTCGGCCAGCCTCTTCCTGCCCGCCCAGGGCCAACCCCTCCCTGTCGGTGCCACCTTCACCAACCCGGGCATGGCGAAGACGTACCGGCTGGTGGCCCAGGGCGGCAGCCAGGCCTTCTACCGAGGCGAGCTCGCACGGGCCATCGTGGAGACGGTGACTCGGCCTCCCATGTCGCCCGGGGCCGCGCACCCGGTCCGCGCGGGGGTGATGAAGCTGTCGGACCTGGCGGACTACGAGGCGCGCATCCGCGAGCCGGTAAAGAGCACCTACCGGGGCTACACGCTCTACGGCATGGGCGCGCCCACCAGTGGAGGGCTCACGCTGGGCCTGGCCCTGAACATCCTGGAGGCAACGTCGCCGGCCTCGCCGAACCGGGCGGAGATGCTCCACCGCTACCTCGAAGCCTCGCGTCTGGCCTTCGCGGACCGCAACGCCTACGTGGCCGACCCGGAGTACGTGGACGTGCCCGTGGCGGGGCTGCTCTCCAAGGAGTATGCGGCCGAGCGGAGCAAGGCGCTCGATCCGGCGAAGGCGGCTCCGGGCGCGGCGCGCGCGGGCAATCCGTTCGCGTATCAGCAGGACCCCAGCACCCTTCCGCCCCTCGCGCAGCGCCTGCCGGCGCTCCCGCCCTCGGTGCTGGACGTGCCCCACCGGGAGACCACGCACATCACCACTGCGGACAAGGCGGGCAACATCGTCGCGTACACGTGCACCATCGAGGCGGAAGGCGGCAGCGGCATCGTGGTGCCCGGCTACGGCTTCCTGCTCAACAACGAGATGACGGACTTCGACGTGCCACCGAGTCCTGCCACGCCCCACGCCAACATCCCCGAGGCCGGCAAGCGGCCGCGCAGCAGCATGACCCCGACGTTGGTGTTCAAGGACGGCGTGCCAGTTCTCGCGCTCGGGAGCCCCGGTGGCAGCAGCATCATCACCACGGTGCTGCAGACGCTCGTCTACCACCTGGATCTCCACATGCCTCTGCTGGAGGCGGTGGCGGCGCCGCGCGTCTCCCAGAGCAACGTGCCGGATGGGAAGAGCCATGCCGAACCGGAGTTCATCGCCTCCCCCGAGGCAGCGGCGCTCCAGGCGAAGGGGCACACCTTCACGGAGGCGAACCCCATCGGCGCGCTCACCGCCATCCGCTTCAACCCGGACGGCACCCTCACCGCCGTGGCCGAGCCCCAACGCCGCGGGGGAGGCAGCGCCATGGTGGTCGAGCCGGTGCGCTGAAGCCTCGACGGGCCCCGCCTTAATCGCGAGTCACCAGCACCCCTTCCCGGTGACTCGCCACCTGTCGATAGAAGGCTTGCAGGCCGCGAAAGGCCTCCACCGTCCAGCCCCACTCGTCCTCGCCCGCGCGGTCCGCCCAGAACTTGTAGACGGCCTGCGCCTCCATCCGCGCGGGCTCCCACGTCCGACGCAGGTCCTCTTCGGTCATGGGGCCCAAGTGCTCCGCGATGACCTGGACGATCTCCGGACGGGAGTAGCGCAGGGGGATTCCCTGTCCCCCGGCGAGGTGACTGGCCAACGCGGCGGCGCCTCGGAGGGCGTGCGTACCCCAGTCGTCTCTGTCGAAGTGGCCCTCCCGGCGTGCCTCGGACAGCAGGTAATGGAGCACGTCCCACCGGGGCCCCACGTCGAACCTGCGCCGCTCCAGCCCTGAGTGGGTTTCACACAGCTTCGACAACTCCCGCGCGCACTCCGCCCAGGCCCCTCCCCACTTCAACCATTGGGGGTTCCCCGGTATCCAGTTGGCCACGCTGAAGGGCTCTGCGAACGCGGGGTCCCGGATGGCCCGGGCCAGCAACTCACAGCCCTCCGGAAGGGCCTGGTACAAGCCCTCGATTCCCACGGGTTCAGGCGCTCTTGCGGCGGCGAATCATCGCCTCGTACGAGCGGCCCACGCTCTGCGCCAGGATGAGCAGCTCGCCCACGTCCGGCGGCGTGAGCTGGTCCGGGCCGTTGTCGAGGTACAGCAGATGCACCACCTTGCCGCGCACCAGCAGCGGGAGGATGACCGACGTCTTCGGGTAGGTCGGCTCGGGCTGCTTGTCCGCCCCCAGCAACCGGTAGAAGACGTTCATCGCCGTGTCCCGGCGGACCGGGCCCACGTAGTGCGAGCGCGTGTCCCGCACCAGCCGGAAGGTGTTCTGCGGGCGCAGCGCGACACCAATCCGCCGCACCGCGGCATCGCGCACCCCGCGCCCCATGCCGTGCCAGCCCGTCACGAGGCTGCCCTGCACGGACAGCAGCAGGCACCGGCGCCACTTGCCCACCGCGAAGCGCAGCACCGTGGTGGCCACATCCTCGCGGTCCAGGCTCTTGGCGAGCTGCGCCTGGGCATCGGCGAAGGTGAGCGGCTTGAGAGCCGCCGGCTTGGCCACGCCCGGACGACGGGCGGCGACCTTCCCAGGCGCGGCGGCGGGCCTCGCGGCCTGAGGCCCCTGCGCCTGCGGAGGCGGAGCGACCGGCGGAACCACCGGGGCCACGGGGGGCAGCGCGGGCGCGGCCGGGGGCGGCCGGGCCTGGGCGTTTTCCGTCGGTACGGGGATGAAGCTCGCGGTGGGCCGGCGCGCCGGCGGCTCCACCGGCGCGGGGATGAAGGGAAGCTCCTGGGGAACCTCCGGCTGCGCCACCGGGGGAGGCGCATACGGCGCCACCGGCTGTTCCACCGGCGGCAACGAATAGTCCGGCACGGGCTGCTGGGCGACCGCCTGCATCGCCTCCGCGTAGGCCTCGGGCGCGCTCGGCACCGCCCACATCTGCATCGTCGGACGCGCGGGAGGAGCCTCCGGCGGGGGCGCGTACACCTCGGGGGGCGCCTCCTCCACCACCTCGCCGGTGATGACCTCTTCCTCCAGCTCCTCGGCCACCACCTCGCCGGTGATGATCTCCTCTTCCTCCTCGAGGAGCTGCATCAGCGAGTCGGACCGCGCGCCGCCCGTGAGCGCCTGGGCGTAGACCGACTGGAACTCCTCCTCGCTGATGAGCTCCGTCGACTTGTTGGAGGACCGGGACACCTCTCCCGAAGCTCCCAGCGACTCCAGCTTCTGGAGCGGCTGGGGCTTGGGCTTCTGCATGGCGTTCATGTCGATGGCCCGCAGGGGCCTGAACGCCTTGCAGTAGCGGCGCAACAGCTGGTGCATCCGGAACTCGGGGATGACCACCGGCACCACGCGCTTGCCCGTCTGGAACCCGAGCGAATCCAGCATCGTGTAGTCCGTCGGGTTCATCACCGCGAGGCTCAGCCGCGTGGCATCCACCCGCATCGGCAGGTAGTCCCGGTTGTCCGCGTCGTTGAGGTCCACCAGCGCCAGGGCCTGCGCGTCTGGCTTCATCTCCCCGCTGGCGTGCGCACACCCGTGCAGCTTGCCCAGCATGCGCGCCAGGTCCGGCTCCGCGATCAGCCCCAACTCCAGCAGGTTCGTCCCCAGCCGCCCGCCGTGGACGACCTGGGACTCCAACGCCTCCTCCAGCGCCTGGGGCGTAATCAGCTTCTCGCGGATGAGCAGTTCCCCAAGGCGCATGTCCTTGCTTGATACCCGTGGCGGCGCATCTTCCGCAAGGCTACCCGTGGCGACGGGTGACTTCCGTCCTCCGTTCAGTCCTCCGGATGATGACTGAGCGCCACCCGATTGCCCTCCGGGTCCCGGACATAGATGGTCCAGCGCGTCTCATGGTCCAGGGGCACCTGGGCACGGGCGAAGGCCTCCACCGCCTGGGCCCGCGCGGACCGGGGGATGCGGAAGGCCAGCATCAGCAACCCCGGCCGCTCGTGGCGGAAGGGGCTCTCCTCCAGAGCGCCGGAGACCGCCTCGATGGCCAGGAAGGCGCCCCCGGGCACGCCTACCCAGATGCTCCGCAGGGAGCCGTCCGGGCGGTGGTGCCGGACCAGCTCGGGAAAGCCCAACAGGTCCCGGTAGAAGGCGGTCACCCGCTCCACGTCCCGCGCCTGGAGTGCGACATGGTGGAAGCCCTGAACGTCCATGAGGCGGATGCTATGGTGTCCACCCCCCATGGCGCGACTGCTCATCGTCGAGGACAACCCCGAACTCGCCTCCCTGATGGTGGCGGCGGCCCAGAGCCGCGGTCACTCTGCTCAGGCTGCCCTGACAGGCGAGGATGCGGTCGCCCTGCTGCGCCCTGGGGCGTTCGACGCAGTGGTGGTGGACCTGCTGCTGCCCGACATGCGCGGCACCGAGCTGCTCACCACCCTGGTGCCCTACGGCATCCCCGCCATCGCCATCAGCGGTGTATTCAAGGGTGACCGTCTGGCCCGGGAGGCCACCAGCCTCTACGGCGCCCGGGCCTTCTTCGAGAAGCCCTTCGAGCTGGACGCCCTGCTGGATGCGCTGGAGCAGAAGTGCGGGCTGCCCTCCACCGCCAGGCCCCCTCCCCCTCCTCGCGAGGCCCAGGAGGAGGACGCCATCCTCGAGCTGATGGAGCTGCTGCCCGAGGACGAGGAGGTGGAAGAGGCCACCCAGCCCGCCATCACCCCCATCACCGAGAGCGACGCCGAGGACGAGGACGCGCCGTCCCCGCCCCCTCCTCCGGACAGCGAGGACCTGTCCGTGGATGCGGTGTTGGGACAGGCCGAGGCGCTCATGGGCCTGGCCGACCTGGCCGAGGCGGCCACCCCCTCCGGCACCGAGCCCCCCGTGCCCGACGAGCCGCCCGAGCCGGAGATCTTCCTGCCCTTCGGGGAGCGCGAGAAGGTGTGGGCCAAGGGCCACAAGCAGGAGGCCTCGGAGCTGCCCCGCGTGGGCCGCCGCGCCCTGCCGGAGTGGACGCTGGAGGGGGAGATCAAGGAGTCCACCATCCCCCGGCTCCTCAACGCCTATTACGAGGCGCGCCACCACGGCGAGCTCAAGCTCAAGCAGAGCCAGGTCCTCAAGGTCGTCTACTTCGAGGCGGGCCAGCCCGTGTATGCCGCGTCCAACCTGGCCCACGAGCGCTTCGCCCGCTTCTGCGCGCGCCGGGGCGTGATGTCCGACTCCGACATGCAGGCCGTGACGGCGCTCTCGAAGGAGGAGGGCCTGCGCACCGGAGACGCGATGATGCGCCTGGGCCTGCTCACCGCCGACAAGCGCCGCGCGCTCGTCGAGGAGCAGGTGAAGGAGATCATCTGGTCCACCTTCGGCTGGACCACCGGCGGCTATGGCTTCAGCCCCATGCGGCTGCAGCGCGCGGGGCTGGTGAAGCTGTCCATCTTCCCGGGCGATCTCATCCTCGAGGGCGTGCTCAAGCTGGAGACGCTGGTGGCGCTGCGGCAGAAGATGCCTCGCACGCGCCGGCTCTTTCCGAGGGCCGATCCGCCCTACGGGCTGCACGAGCTGAAGCTGGGCGGCCCCCAGGCCCTGCTGCTGGCCTACGCGGACGGGACGAAGACGGTGGAGGACCTCATCACCCTCACCGACCTCTCCGAGCGCGAGACGCTGGCCACGCTCCGGGGCCTGGAGCTGATGGGAATCCTCGAGGAGCGGCGAGAGGAGCCCAGCCGGCGCCGCATCACCTTCGGGCTCTGAGCCACGCGGCTCAGCGGCGGCGCCGGGCCGCCAGCCAGAGCACGAGCGCCCCGAGCAGCGGCACGGTCGGAGCGGCGCCACAGCCGCCCTTGGAGGGCGCGGGCTCCTCCTCCTTGGGAGGGTTTACCCCGCCGTCGGTACCTCCCGGCGTCCCCGCATCCGGTGGGCTCTGAATGGCACACCCGGGCGTGGGCTGCCCCCGCGGGTAGAGCTCACAGAGCCCCTGGAGCGTGCCGGGATCGATGACGCGCTTCTGGGTATCCCCCCAGTCCAGGCGGCGCGCCATCGTCGAATCCAGGCGATCCACCAGGGCGAACCCGAGCGCCTCGCCGATGGACCGCGTCATCAGGCTCTGGACGTCTCCAGAGACACAATCGGGAGCGTGGGTCCCTGGCGCGCACGGAGGACTGTCCACCGTGCTGAGCGTGCCATTGCTGCTATTGAGCGCGATGTGGGCGCCGACGATCTCCCCGGTGGTGTACCTGAACGTCGCCGACGCGTTGACGACTTCGTCCGAGCCGAAGGCCCAACAGCCGTACTCATCGACACAGGGCTCGTGGGGATTGCAGACCTGTCCCTCGGGGACGACGTCGCGGCACAAGCGCGGGCGGATGATGATCAGGGCTCTGCCGTCACCGAAGGTCAACGTTCCATCCGTCACATCCGCCGTCTGCTCGAACACGAGGTCCGAGCAGGAACTGGCGGCCTGGCGCCAGGTGTTGACCGCAGCCTGGATCGCGGCTCGCTCCTCCGGGGTGGGATGGCCCGGGGACGTGGCCACGGCATAGGTGAACGTCCGCGAGGGCCGACAGAGGAGCAGCCCGTCGATTCGCGCGCGTTCGTAGGCCTGGGCCTGAGCGTTGGAGGCAAGGAGCCAGAGGAAGAGCGAGGCGAGGAGCGACGGGCGGATCGAGGCCATGACCCGCCCATGGTACCAGCGCCCCCGACCCCAGCGCTCCGCTAGCCCCAGACCTCGCGCATCACCCGCGCGAAGTTGCCGCCCAGGATCTTGGCGATGCGCGCATCGGAGTGACCGCGCGCGGACAAGAGCGCACCCAGCGTCTCGAACCGGCGGGCGTGGTTGAGTTCGGGGATGAAGGTCACCAGCTCAGGCGAGCGCCCCTTCGTCAGCACGCCGTCCGCGACCAGCCCCTTCATGAACTCGAGGTTGCCCTTCTCGAACTCGGGCGTGCGGTCCACCGGTGACAAGGTGTTGTCACTCCCGATGCCGACGTGATCCTCTCCGCAGACCTTGATCGCATGCTCGATGTGGCGAATCAGGTCCGCGACCATCGGTTGGCCCTGCTCGCGCAGGTAGGGCCAGAACAGGATGCCAACAACGCCACCGCGATTGGCCATCGCCTTCAGCTCCGCGTCGGCGGTCAGGCGCGGCAGGTTGGACAAGGCCCGGCACCCGGAATGGCTGATCACCACCGGCGCCTTGGACGCGGCGATGGCTTCGCGCACGGTGCGCTGCCCGCCGTGGGCGAGATCGACCAGGACCTTCTCGGCGTTGAGGCGCTCGATCACCTGCAGGCCCAGCTCGCTGAGTCCGGCGTTGCCCGGCTCCATGCACCCGTCGCCCACCAGGTTGCGCCGGTTGTGGGTGAGCTGGAGCACGCGCAGGCCCAGGCGCTTGAAGATCCCGATGCGGTCGGGATCCTCGCCAATCGGCGAGGACTCCTGGAACCCGTAGACCAACCCGACCTTGCGCTCGCGCTGCGCACGCTCCAGATCGGCGCCGGTGCGCACGGCGGTGAAGCTGTCCGGGTGCGCGGCGATCTGCGCCTCCCAATGGGCGAACTCCTTCATCGTCGTCTCGAGGGCGGAGTCCCGGAAGCGGAACCGCCCCGTGGGCGCCAGCGTCAGCACCACCGCGCTCAGCCCCGACTCGCGCGCGTCAGCGAGTTCCAACGCGTTGAGAGATCCGTCCGGGTTGCCGGGGAATCGGCCGAAGCCACCGCAGGCGTCGATGGCCAGCGTCCCGCTGTAGGGCGCCCAGGCCTTCTTCTCCTGGCCCCACGCAGGGGGAGCCACGCCTCCTGCGACGAGCGCCGCCGCGCCGCTTCCCACCAGGAACTGCCGTCGATTGATCATCCCCTGCTCCTCTCTTTCGGGTCCGGTCGCACTCTACGCCACGACGCGCCCGGAGGAGCCGGACTTGAACTAGGGACCCTCGACCTCGAGCAGCGCCGCGAGGAACAAGCTGTAGGTCAGCTCCCCCACCAATCGCTTCTCATGTCGCGCCTGTGCGCGCAGCGCCTTCGGCAAGGAGCACGGCTTGCCGCCCTCGCCTTCTCGCATCTGCACGTAGCCCCGCTCGGAGAACCCGACCACCTGCCACCCCCGCTTGCAGAGCGCCTGGCTGAGATCATCCGTGAGCTGGTGGTGGACGGCCTTGTTGAGGGGCACCGGATCGAAGATCGCGTTGTGCCAGCCGCGCGCGTCCTCCTGCCAGCCGCGCGCGCGCAGGTAGTGGGACTTGCGCGCGAGCGAGAGCCCGCCGACGTGACGCTCAAGCTTCATCGACCGGGTGCCCTCGCTCCACCTTCAGCGCTTGCGACGACGGCGCAGCACCGTGAGCAGCCCGGTCAGCCCCAGCGCCGCCGCTCCCGAGCCACCGCCCGAGCAACCACACCCGGACAGAGGCGCCTCCGGCGCCCGCGAGATGGGCACGGTCCGCAGGGAGGCCTGGCCCTCGAAGCGCTGCGACCCGAGCAGCTTCGGACGCACCACGTAGCTGAGCTGCCCGGTGGCACCGCCCTCCAGCACCAGCCCGCTCACCTTCAGCCGGGTGCCGTCGAACGTGGCCTCCACCGGGGCGCCGTTGAAGCGCGCGCTGCCGGAGACGTAGTCCGCGCCCTCCAGGAGCTCCTCGTGTACCACCTCGCGCACGCCGCACGCCGTGGTGTTGCGCAGCTCGACGGACACGCCAATGAGGTTCGTCTCGCCACCCGCGGGCCGCTCCGTGCGGCGGCTCAGCGCCACGAAGGGCTCCACGGTGATGGGTACGGTGTGCTCCTGCCGCGACACCAACCCGTTGTTCGCCGTGACGCGCAGCACCACGGACTGGCCAATGAGCGCGCCGAAGTCCGTGTCCTGGGTCTCCACGTCAATCCTCGGCCCGGTGAAGACCCGCTGCGTCAGCGCTGGTCCATCCTCGTCAATCTGCTCCCAGGTGAGCGGCACCGTCGCGCACGGTCCCAGCGGCAACCGCTGCTGGAGCGTGCCCCGGGCCGCCTCACCACAGACCGCAGTGAGGCGCGGCGCCTCCAGCGGCTCCAGCGGGATCGTGACGGGCGGAACATTCACCGTCAGCTCGGCATCCTCCGCCAGGGTGCCCGGCATGTCTTCTCCGAGCCCTGCCCCTCCCTGCACGCCCGCGCCTCCCACCAGCTGGCCCACCACGCGGTAGCGCGCCCCCTCGCACCGGTCGCCCAGGGGGAACGTCCACGGCCCGGGAACGTTGAAGGTCCCCTGCTGGGCCACGCTGCCATCCTCGCGCTCCAGGCGCAGGTTCGCCTTCACCCCTCCGCGCTCAGAGATGCAGTTGAGCCAGGGTGCCGTCACCGTGCCCGTCACGCCCTGGGACGTGGAGGAGGTCTCCGTCAGCACCGGCTGCCCGGCGGACAGCGGCACCCAGTTGGGGTTCACCGTCACCTCATAGGCGGAGACGGGCCCCAGGATCCCGGAGCCGTCCTTCGGCACGTGGCGCACCGAGAACGGCAGGACGGCGCTCGCGCACTCCTCGGTCTGCACCGTGAGCCGCGGCGTCACCGCCCGCGTCGTCGTCACCGGGCTGCCATCTTCCGTGAGCAGCTGGATCTTCGACGGAGGCAGCGCTCCCGCCGGCAGATCCCACACCGTATCGACCCCCGGGTAGCCCGTGCTGCCCACGCAGGCGTGCTCGGCCTGGGGCTCGATCGTCAGGCTCTGCCCCGCATTCAGGGCCGCGCCCGCTCCGGCCCCGAAGGGCGCGTACGGCGTGCCCCAGGGGCGCACCTGCACACCGAACTCGGCGGGCGACGAGAGCAGTCCCTCCTTGTCCTTGGCGTAGACCCGGTAGAAGTAGCTCACCCCGTTCTCGGCGCACAGCGTGGGCGGGCTCGGGAAGGTCGCGCTCATGCTGCCCGGCGCGATCGCGGGCGCGCTCGGCGTCTGCGCCTCCCAGTAGTAGTCGGTGATCGCGCACCGGGGATTCGTCGGAGGCAACAGCTCGATGACCCCCGCGTCCCCACCGGCCTGCACCGTCAGTCGGTTTGTGGTGAGCTCGGGCGTTTCGGGCGGGAGGGTATGGCGCACCCGCAGGTCCACGCCCACCCGTCGCTGATGGCTCGCCATCCCATCGGCCGTGACGAGCTCGAAATGCACCGCCTGCCCCTCGCAGAGGGGGCCGGCATCGACCGTGAACTCCACGCCGTCCTCCCGCACCGCCGAGGTGACATGCACCCCGTTCATCCGCATCTCGGGAGGCTCCACCGTCACGCGGACCGGGTCTCCGTCCAGGTCATCCACGCTGACGAAGATCGTTCCCACCGAAGACTCGGGCACGGAGGCATCCGTGCCTGCGTCCACCACCGGCGCGTGGACGTTCCGGTAGAAGGCGATGTTCGGCACTCCCGCATCTGGCATCCGGCCCAGGGTCAGGACACAGAACTCCGCGCCGCGGCATGCCACCTCGCGCGGCGGAGCGGGGAGCGGCGGCTGTCGAGGCGACACCCTCCAGGTGGTCCCGAACTCCTCGGGCCGGGTGCCCGGCACGGCGCGCAGCACCACCGAGCCGCCCGGCTGCGGCGCCAGCGCCATGCCGAAGCCTTCGCCGTAGGCAGTGCCCGCGTCGGTGTTCACATCCACGCTGGCGACGGTGGTCCCCCGGAACTGGGGCGGCACATCGACCTCCGCGAAGGGAAACGCCGAGGTATCGAGCGTCCCACGCAGGAGGCCGGAGGTCGTCGCCAGCAGCGCCGTCGGGGCAGCGGTCCCCGAGGGGATCAGCTCGATCGCCAGCGGCGAGGCGGGGGTGTAGGGCCCGGGGGCCACGTACGAAGCTTGGAGCTGATCCCCGCGGTACCAGAGAAAGCCCATCGCGCCCGGCCGGATACCGACGAGCGCGTGCTCGCCGCTGTCCAGCGAGAGCACCCCGAGGGCATCCGTCGTCAGGCCCGGCTCGTTGTACAGCAGCGCCCAGGGCCCCGGCTGGCGAACGCCTCCATCGCCGTAGGCCAGCAGCGCCGAGCCCGAGACGGTGTCCACGCCCCACGCGAAGGCATTGCCCGCTCGTGTGTGCTTTACCCGCGTGAGGTTCGGCGCATCGCCCGTGGCGAAAAGGTCCGCCGAGGGGGCGCAGCCCGTGGGGACGCTCTCCACGCCGTCATCCCTGCGGAACGCGGCGAAGCAGCCCCCATCCGACAGGTGCGTGCCCACCGCCCAGAAGCCGGGCAGGCTGCGCAGCGTGCCGCCCCCCGGAGCATAGAGGTAGGCACCCTGTGTGGTGGACACGGAGTAGAGGCCGTTGGGCCACACCTCCACGTCATCCGGAGTGCCAGGAACCTCGCGCATCTCCCAGTCGGCGCGCGCCGTCCCCATCATCGCCAGCAAGAAGCCGACGACGAGCGCGAGCCGGATGCGGAACCCGGTCCTAGTAGGCCATTTCCGCTCGGACATAGAGCCGGTCCGCCTCATCCTTCATGTCTCCCGACAGCCCCAGGCCACTGAAGCCCAGCAGCGTGTAGCCTGCGGCGAAGCGTAGGCCCTCGTCCACCGGGTAGCCCACCTCGCCACGCAAGGCAGTCAACGCTTGTCCCTCGCGCGCCGAGCCGCGGCGTGCGCCTTCCAACCCCAATTCCAGACCTCCTACCACCCGGACCGCGGGCCGCAACGTGCCCGTCCAGACCCAGCCCACCTCCTCGCCCAGGCTCGAGCGCCCGACGTGCAGGCCGGCCGCCACCGAGAAGCGATCGCCCAGGCGAACCGCGGGCAGCACCGAGAAGACTTGCAGGGAGCGCTCGCCGAACGCGTTGCGCTCTCCCGGCAGCAGCTCGCGGGTGATGCTGTAGCGCCCCACGAGGAGCCACGGCCCCGGCCGCCACGCCATGGCGGTGGAGCCCTCCAGCAGGCGCTGCTCGAGCTGCTCTTCGCCCAGGGTGCGGGCGAAGTTCAGGCGCCCGGAGAGGCTCAGGTCCTCTCGCAGCAGCGCCTCGCCAGCCAGGGAGACCACCGCCTGCAGCCGGTCCACGGAGGTGGCGGCGCCTCGCACCGGCGTGCCCTCCTCGCGGCGCAGCTCCGCCCTGCCCTCCACCCGCAGGCGCGCGAGCGTCCACTGGCCGAACAGACTCGCGGCATCCCGCGTGAGCGAGGAGGGCAGATCCAACGGGTGGCGGACTCCGCGCTCGTAGCGCCCGCCCACCTGCAGCCCTCCGGCGACGGCCTGCTGGAAGCCCACCGCGCGCGCCACGCGCACCGCGTTCGCGTCGTGCGCGCTGATGTCCTCCACGAAGACGCTGGTGCCATCCTCCAACTCCGTGCGCGCCCCCATCACCGCGCGGCCCGCGCCGAAGTCCGGGCCATCCACGTCCACCGAGTAGCCGCCGTAGTAGACGTCGGGCCCTCGGCGCACGGAGGCATCGGCCCACACCTGGGGGCCCAGCTCCGGGCCCCAGCCTCCGCGCACGCCCACGGTGGTGTCCTCATCCAGGGTCAGGTCCACGCCCGCGGAGGAGAACGAGTCATCCACCCTGCCCGGCCCGTCGCCGCGACGCATGAGCGCCTGCCGGTGGCCCGCCGAGAGCACCACCCGCTCATGCACACGCAGCCGGCCCTGGAGCCCCACCGAGGTGCGACCGCCTTCCAGCACCGGCCCCACGCCCGGGACTTCGGAGGCGCGCAGCCAGGCATCGCGCAGCTCCAGGCGCGCGCTCCAGCTCTCGCGCTCGTAGCCCACGCCCAGGCCGAGCGTCCGGGAGGCGATGCTTCCGGGCTCGAACGGCAGGCGGGGGTCGGCCGAGCGTCGATCATCCCCGAGCAGCGTGAGGCGCACGGGCCCCAGCGGCTGCGCGGCGCGCAGGGAGATCTGCCGGAAGAGCGCGCTCTCCGCGTGGGCCCCATCGGAGAACCCCGGCTCCCGCCAGCGGAAGGCCGCGTCCACCGAGCCTCCTCCGAGCGGCCCCGGGCCCTTCACCCTCAACCCCAGCGCGTCACCGCCCGTGGCGGTGCTCGACAAGGGCCGCAGGAAGGTGAGGCCGCCATCATCCGAGACACCAAACACCCCGGCGCGAATGGCCTGTCCCTCGCTGCGTGCCGCCTCGGCCCACAGCGTGTAGGGCCCCAGCGCGCCACTCACCCGGCCCGTGAGGAGCTGGTACGGGGCGCCAGCGCGGCGCTCTCGCACGCCGGCGAAGCTCAGCCGGGCTCCCGCCAGCTCCGCCCAGGCCTCACCGCCCACCGTGTCGTGCGAGCCGGAGAAGTCGAGCGCGGCATAGTCGGCGACCAGGACGGGCTCGGGCACCGCCGTGAGCGCGTCGGTGCGCAGCCAGGAGGTGCCCGCCAGGAGCGACAAGGGGCGCGCCAGGAGGATGCGTCCGGAGAAGTAATCGATCTCGTAGTCACGGCCTCGCACCAGGTGGCGCTCGGCGAGCGGCAGCCCCGTGAGCCCATCTCGCAGCTCCACGCGCAGCACCTCGGAGCCCTCCACGATGGCGGAGGCCCCCAGGAAGTAGAGGCTGCCCCCGGTGGCGTGCAGCTCCTCGTGCGCGGGCATCGCGGCCAGGCCCCGGACGGGATCCGTCATGCTGCCCGCGAAGGCATCCACGCCCACGCGGGCCGGGCCGGCCTCCGTCTTCAGCTCCGCGAAGGGGCCGAAGAGCGGGTGGTGGTAGCGGCCGATCTCCCGGTCCGCCAGCAGGGCCCGGTACGTCCCGAAGCCCGCGCGCCCGTACGCGTCGTGTCGGGCCTCCAGGCGCAGGCGCCCCTCCGCCGCGTTGGGCGTCAGGCTGGTGGAGTCGTCTCCCCACTCCTCCAGGGCCAGTTCGGGATCCAGGCTCCGCTCCAGGCGCTCCACCAGACGTGGGCGCAGCCAGGACGAGGCGTGCTCCGAGTGCAGCGTCCGGAAATCCGTGTCGCGCAGATCCACCTCGCCCCGCAGCTCGAAGTCGCCCAGCCGCGCCTCGGCGTGGGCCGCGCCGCGCCCGCGAAGCTGGAAGGCCCCGTCTCCCGGCAGGTACGCACCCTCCAGATCCAACAGGCCCACCAGGAAGGGCCGCGCCACGGCGGACAATTCCACCGTCTCCTTGCGGGCCGGCTCTCCGGGCCGCTCGAACTCCAGCGTCACCGGGTTCTTGCCTGGCGTGAGCGTGAGCGGCACCTCGGCGTGGCCCTCGGGCCCCACCGTCACCTCGCCCTGGGGAGCGCGCACCCGAGTGCCCTCCGGGGCCTCCACGCGCAGCGAGACGTTGCCGCTGGGCACCTCCTCTTCCCGGCCTCCCGGCAGCCGCACCGCGCCCGAGGGCTCGATGGCACGGGGGGCGATGAGCCAGCTGCCCTCGCGCCGCACCACATCGACCCGCTGGCGGAAGAAGCGCACCGAGCCACCGGGCGAGGTGGCGGTGATGCCGAGGCGGTTCTCCCCCGGCTGGATCGACACGACCGCGCGGTAGGTGCCGTCCGCATCCACCTCGGCCTCGGTGTCCTCCACCCGGACGCGATCTCCCGGCGAGGCCTGCCCGGCGACGACGAAGGCGATCCCCTCCTGGACGACCTCCGCCTGGGGCGGCACCTCCGCGTGGGTGGGCGCCAGGGGCGGTGTGGACTCCACGAGCAGGCGGACCGCGAAGTCCTGGAGGACGACGGCGCCCCAGGGCACCTCCAAGGTCACCGCCTCGGGAGTCGCCTGCCCTCCTGGCGGCAGCGATCGCGTGTCCAGCCGCAGCCGGTGGCGGCCGGGGCGCAGGTGGAGTCCTCCCGTCGCATCGGGGGTGCGCGAGTCCACGCCCGTGAGGTGGTAGCGGCCCTGCGCGTCGGTGAGCACCTCCCGCCCCGTGGCGAGCACCAACCGCACGCGGGCCAGGCCTGGCTCGGAGGAGCCGCAGCGCCCATCGCGATCCCGGTCCTCACACACCCGGCCGGCCAGGGTCGAGGCGAGCGCCGGCGGATCCTCCACCGGGCTCTGCGCCTGGCTCGCCCAGGACAGCAGGACGACTCCGAGCACCACCCATGCCGACCCTCTCACGGCTTCACCTCGGCGACGGCCGTCATCCCTGTCGTCACGTCCGCCACGGACACGCTCACGCGCCCAGGCTTTGCCCCCACGACGGTGAAGCGCGTGCGCCCCTCCCGCGCCTCGCTGCCCTCCATGCGCCCCGAGGAGAGCACCACATGCACCTTGCGATCCGGGAGCACGCGCCCCTGCGCGTCCTCGATCCAATACGTCACCCGCGCGCCCTCCACCTGGAGCCGGATGTTCACGGGCACGGCGGGCTCGAGGCGCACCGCCCGCACCACCGGCGCCGGCACCAGGGGCTCATCCACCGGGTACACCAGCCCGCTCGGGCCGAGCACATGGATCGTCCTGCGCAGCCCCGACCAGACGCCGTGTACCACCTCCAGCTTGCCGGGGCGTGGCGGGCCCAGGCTCATCGTCCCATCCGCGCCGGTGACGCGTGACTCGCCGCCGATGCTCAGCGGCTGCTCGGGGATGGGCAGGCCGGCCAGGTTCGACACCCCGAGGAAGAGCTCCCCATCGCGAACCCAGGCGGAGATGCGCGCCGGCTCGGTGGCGACCGGGCCAAAGGCCCTCCCCGTCAAGGAGATCTCCCGGCGCTCGCCCTCAGCGGGCAGCGTCCAGGTGCTCTGGAAGAAGCCGGGGCGCTCCTCGCGTGGCGCGGAGAGCTCCCCCACGGGCGCGCCGAGCGCCACCTGGGCCCCGGGCCGTGGGCGGCCGAACGCGTCCTCCACCGCCATCGACACCTGCACCGTGGAGCCGTAGTGGACCTGCGCCTCGGGGAGATTCACCGAGACCTTCTCCGCGGGGCCCTGGACGAGCTGGAGCGAGAGCTCCTCCCGGGAGTTCATCCCCTTCTGCGGCCAGGTCGCCAGGATGCTCTCGGGCTGCGCGGGCAGCCCCCGAGGCGCCGTGTAGATCCACTCCAGCAGGCCACCCTCCGCGCGCTGAGGCCCCTTCAGGGTGCCGTGGCGAACCTTGGCGGTGACGCGCGCGTCCGGGACGAGGCGGCCTCGCGCATCACTCGCCGCGCACAGCATCCGCGCGCGGGCGGCGCCATCGGCGGGCAGTCGGGGCGGGTTGAGCACGCAGGCCAATCCGTCCGTGGGCGGCAGCCCGAGATCGATGGAGCGCCGGCGCACGTTGCCCGCCCGGTCCACCACCCGGCTCTGGCCAATCCGCTGCCCGGGAGGGACGACCACCGGCAACTGGAAGGACCCATCCCGGCCCGCCTGCGTCGGCCCGTACGTCTTCCCCTCGATGGTGATGGAGAACTGCGCATCCGGCTCCGCCTCGCCCGACAGGGGCACCGCCGCCGCCAGCGGGACGAGGATCCGCCCGTACGCGCCGTGGATCGACTGAGGGTGCGGCCACGCGGAGAGCGCCACGAGGACGGCCACCTCGGGATAGGTGGTAGTGGGCAGCACGTAGCGGGCGCGGTAGGTGCCAGGGCCGGTGCGCGAGAGCTCCTCCACGCGGCCGACGTTCGCGCGCACCACGGGCGGGGAGCCCGAGTCATCCGGCGTGCCGTCCGGCTGCAGCAGCCGCACGGTGAGGACCGCCTCCGTGTCCCGTCCCTTCACCGGCTGCTCGGGCTCGAGCGCGAGCGCCACCCCAGCCGTGGGAGGCCCGATGGCGTAGCGGGCCTCCGCCTGCAGGCCCGAGGCGTTGGCGCGCAGCACCACGGTCCGGGCGCCCGGCTGGGGCACGACGAGGAAGGAGCTGAGCGGCGGCTGAGGAGTCCCGGGGCGCACCTCCGCGCCCTCGGCGGACAGCAGGGGGGCCTGGATCGCGACGGGTGTACCGGCAGCGTCTCGGCGCACGAGTGCCACGGAGAAGCCCTCGGGAGGGACCGCCTCGGATGGCCCGAGGATTTCGAGGGTATCCGCCAGCGCTGCCGGGGAGAGCAGCAGGAGCAGGACTAGAGGGAGCCGGTTCAGAGCCTCGACTCTACAAGGCTCTCCGGATTCCCCGAAATCCTATCTACCGCCTCTGACGCAGATCCTGCCTCACCCCCACGCCAGCGCACTCCCGAGCTTTCAAGGACTATCTGGCTGGGCGGGCGTTATCTGCCCCCCGGCGTTACCCCACGGCGTCTTGAGCTTCTTGATGACGGGGGGCCGGGTGTCGACGCTGAACTTCTGGCTGTCCTCCTGCTGGCTTCCGCCCACGGAGACGGCGCGGATCTTCACCTCGTTCTCGCCCTCCTTGAGGGCCACGGTGCGGGTGAAGGAGCCGTCCTTGCTAGGCGAGAACGTCTCTCCGCCGACTTCCAGGCGGATGCCGGGCTCGGCCTGACCCTGGACGACGATCTCGCGCTTGTTCTGGCGGCCCGCGGGCCACTGCACCTTGCGCAGGAGGCTGGCGGGCACGGGCGTCGGCTCGGAGGGTCCGTTGGAGCCCGGCCGCACCACGGACTGCTGGCCGGCGCGGACGATGACGACCTTGCCGTTGCCGACGAACTCCACCTGCCCCTCGCGCGAGCCGACGGCCACGGTGCCCTCGCCGTCGTTGCTCATGGTGAAGGTACCCTCGGTGGCGCGCGCCACCGCGTCGCTGTTGGCCGCCTTCACCTCGAAGGTGTGCCGGCTGCCGGGGCGCACGGTGGTCGTCGCCATACCGCTGGCGAGCATGATGCGGGAGAGCGAGTCACTGAGCTGCTCGACCGTCACCTCGGTGCCGGAGTCCATGCGGACCAACACCGACTCGCCGCCGATGAGCACGGCGTACGAGCCGTCCCGGGTGCGCACCGCGTCGGTGGCGCGCAGGGTGACGCCCTTCTCCACCTTCTGCCAGGTGCCGTCCTTGCGCCGCACCTCCACGGTGCCGGACACCTCGCTGATCTCCATCTCCACGGGCTTGTCGGGCACGGGCGCCTCGACGACGGGCGGCGGAGCCACCACGGGCGGAGGAGGCGGAGGCGGAGGCGGCTTGTGCAGGAACAGGAAGTACCCCAGCGGCAGGGCCGCCAGAATCAACACGAGCCCGATGAGGAAGGGCGCCTGGCGTTTCATGGGGGGGGTTCCGGACATTACCGATCGAAGGCTATCTCACGCTCAGGCCTTGAGCAGCCACACCGTAAAACATGAGCCCTTGCCCTGCTCGGTCCGGACCTCGATGCTGCCGCCCGCCTCGTTGATCACCCGGTAGGCGACCGAGAGACCGAGCCCCACATTGGACCACACGTCCTTGGTGGTGAAGAAGGGCTCGAAGATGCGCTCGCGGTGCTCGGGGGCGATGCCCTTGCCGGTGTCCTCCACCTCGACGAAGCAGCGGCCCTCGCGCTCGCCGGTGCGAACGGTGAGCTGCTTGGTGGGAACCTTGAGCATCGCCGTGCGGGCGTTGGACAGCAGGGCGAGGATGACCTGGGTGGTCTGCCCCGGGTCGGCCTTCACGCGGGGCAGCTCGGGCGCCAGCTCCATGGCCAGGGTGATGCCCTCGGCCTTGCTCTGGTTCTCGGTGAGCGACAGCGCGTCGCGCGCCACGGCGTTGAGGTCCATCGGCCGCATCTCGGCGCGCTGGCTCTGCTGGGAGAAGCGCAGCAGGTTCTGGGTGATCTCCTTGCAGCGCTTGGCGCTCAGCTCGATCTTCCGCAGCATGTCGAGGTCCGGATCAGCATCCGGGCGGGTCATCAACATGAGCTGCACGTAGCCGAGGATGCCGGCCAGGGGGTTGTTGAGCTCGTGGGCCACGCCGGCGCCGAGCTGCCCCACCGCCGCGAGCTTCTGGGCCTCGAGCAACTGGACCTGGGCGGCCTGCAACTCGGCCATCGCCTCGTCCACCTTGGCGCGCAGGTCATCGTTCCAGCGCATCAACCGGGCACGGGCCGCCTCCAGCTCCGCGCCCATGTGGTTGAAGGTGCTGGCCAGGGCGGAGATCTCATCGAACCCGTCCACCTTCACGCGCCGGTCGAGCTCGCCGCGGCCAAAGGCCTCCGCGCCCTCCACCACCTTCGAGAGGCGCTCGGTGATGCGCCGGGTGTAGAGCGCGCCCAGGGCCAGCAGCACCGCCAGCGTGCCTCCAATGGACATGAGCACCGTGGAGCGCATGGAGCGCACCGGCCCCATGGCGCGCTCCTCGTCCACGGACACCACCACGTTGAAGTCGAGCTTGCCCGACACGCGCGCGGCGCTCACCCGGAGGGGGGGATCGGACGTCTGGAAGCTCTGCTCGATCTCAGCGCCCTGGGTGCGCAGGTGCGCGGCGACCTCGGGCTCCAGATCGCGCAGGCGCCGCTGGGGGTGGGAGCTGGCCAGGATGCGTCCGCCGCTGTCCACCAGATCGATGCGCCCCAGGGAGCCCTTGGCCTTCTGGGTCAGGAGCTTCTCCAGATCCTTGAAGACGATCTCCGCCAACACGAAGGAGGCGCCCTCGCCCGGCTCCAGCTTGATGGCGACCGCCACCGCGGCGCGGCCGCTCTGCTGGTGCGCGTATACGCGGCCCAGCGCCGCCTGCCCCTTGTCGCCGAAGCGCAGGGGCTGCACGGGCACGGCGCGCGCGAGGAGCTCGAGGTTCACCGGATCGAAGCCAGGGTGACCCTCGGGCCCCTCCCCTTCCTTCTCGGAGAAGACGGCGCGGCCCAGGGGCTTGCCCTCGGCGTCCAGGCGGAGCACGGCGCTCACGGCGGAGGACTGGCGGTAGACCAGGGACAGGGCGCCGTGGAGCTCCTCCTCGGTGAGGCCGGCCCAGTCCCAGGACTCGACCACCAGGGCCATGGCGTCCACCGTCTTCATCAGCGCGGCGTCCACGCTCTCGGCGGTGGCCACCGCCAGCGCCCGCTGCTCGCCGGCGATACGCGCGGCCAGCTGTGCCTCGGAGCTCGACAGGAGCCAGAAGCCCACGCCGGCCAGCGGCAGCACGGTGACCGCCAGCATGAAGAGGATGAGCTGCTGGTAGAGCTTCATCCGGTGACGGTCCGGCTCTCGCGATCGCGGTCGCTGCGAAGGAAGACCGAGCCCTGGATGGCCTTGGCGCGCTTCTTCAAGTCCGCGGCGCGCCGGGCCAGCTCGGCATGGTCATGGGACACGCCGTCGCTGATCACCGCGATGATGGAGACGGTCATGATGGGAACCTTTCGCTTCTCGCCGAAGCGGTCCTCCGCCTCGATGTGGCCCCGCTCCCGGTCCTGCCGGTCGTAATAGAGCGGGATGATGCGGTCGAAGGCCTCCATGGCGTGCTGGCAGATGCGGTCCACGGACTCGGGGTTGATGATGAAGACGAAGTCGTCACCGGCCACGTGGCCCAGGAAGTCTCCGGGCGAGCCCTCCTGCGCGAAGATCTCCCGCAGCAGGTCGGCCGTCTGGCGCACCACGCCATCGGCCTTCGCGAAGCCGTAGTAGTCGTTGTAGGCCTTGAGGTTGTCGAGATCGAGGTAGCAGAAGGCGAAGGGCCGGCGTGCCATGAGCCGGCGCTGCACCTCGCGCTCGATGGAGTTGGAGCCCGGAAGCTGCGTGGTGGGCGAGGCGCCCAGCTCCTGCTCCTTGCGGCGCAGCACGCTCTCCACGCGGGCGCCCAGCTCCAGCGCGTCGAAGGGCTTGGTGATGTAGTCGTCTCCGCCCAGCTTCAGGGCGCGGATCTTCGAGGCGGTCTCCGCGCGAGCGGAGATGAAGATGACGGAGATGTGGCCGCTGGCGCGCTCGGCTTTGATCTCCTCGATGAAGTCGAAGCCATCGCCGTCGGGCAGCCCCACGTCCAGGAGGATGGCGTCCGGCCGGCGCTCGCGCAGCACGCGGCGGGCGTCCTCCAGAGTGCCGGCCACGGACACCTCGAAGCCGAGGCTGGTCAGCACCTCGCTGCAGATGCCAGAGATCTTCGAATCGTCATCCACCACCAGCACGCGACCGTGCTGCTGGCCGGTGCGCCCGCGCACCAGCGAGTCCACGGTGGCCACCAGCTTGTCGGCCATCAGCGGCCGCAGGAGGAAAGCGTCCGCGCCGGAGCGGAAGGCGCGCTGGCGCTCATCGAAGGAGGAGCTGATCAGCAGCGGCGTGCGGCGGGTGTCCGGATCGTGCCGGAGGATCTCCGCCAGCCGCAGGCCCTCCACGTCCGGCAGCCGCACGGCCACGAGGATGACGTCGGGGTGGTGACGACGGGCGGCGCTGATGCCCTCCTCGGCGGTGCTGGCGATGCGCACGTCATAGCCGCGCCCCATGAGCAGGCCCTTGACGAGGTAGGCCAGCTCCGTCTCGCTCTCGATGACGAGCACCCGGCCGCGCGGCTCGGGGCGCTTGGGGGTGGAGGAAGGCACCTCGGCCCCCTCCTGCCACAGCTCGCGCGGAGGCTCGGCGGGCAGCACGGTGACGAAGCGCACGCCCTGGCTGCTGGGCTCGCACCAGATGCGGCCGCCGTGGGCCTCGACGATGTGGCGGCAGATGGCCAGGCCCAGGCCGGTGCCGCGCACGGTGCGGTTGGCGGGGGTGCGCGCCTGCTCGAAGCGGTCGAAGATGCGCTCCAGGTTCTCCTCGGCGATGGGCTCGCCGCTGTTCCAGCACGAGAGCGACACGTAGCCTGGCAGCGCCGAGGTGGCCCGCAGCTCCAGCACCACCTCGCCGCCCTCCGGGGTGAACTTCACCGCGTTGGTGAGCAGGTTGTTGAGCACCTGGTTGATGCGGTTCGGGTCGGACATGGCCCGGAGGCCGTACTGGGGCAGCGAGGTGGACACCTTCACCCGCCGCTCCTGGAAGGCGGGCCCGTACTTCTCCACCGCGCGGCGCACCAGCTCGTCCAGGTAGGCCAGCTCGAAGTTCATCCGCAGCCGGCCCTTGGCGAACTTGGCCAGGTCCAGCAGGTCATCCACCAGGGCGTTGAGCTTCTCGGTGGACTCCTTGGCGAGCGCCAGGTAGCGCTGCTGCTTCTCGTTGATGGGGCCGGCCAGGAAGTTGAGCACCAGGTCCAGCGCGCCGGAGATGGAGGTGAGCGGCGTGCGCAGCTCGTGGCTCACCATCGAGACGAACTCGTCCTTGCGGTCCTCGAGCATCTTCTGCTCGGTGACGTCGCGCAGCACCACGCACACCCCGCGCACGTTGCCGCGCGCGTCATTCACCGGGGTGACGGTGACCTGGATGTGGCGGTCGAACAGCTCCACCTCCTCCTTGAGCACCTGCGAGCCGCTGTACTCCCAGCCCCGGATGAGCTCGGAGGGCTCGAAGCCCAGGCGCTCCTCCAGCATGCGCCCGGTGAGCGTGGCGGTGTCGTCTCCCAGCCGCAGCAGCTCCCGGGCGGCGGGGTTGATGACGACGATGGCGTCCGCCTCATCGGTGAGCAGCACGCCGTCGGTCATCGACTCGACCATGCGCTCGATGCGGCGGCGGGCCTCCTCCTCCACGGAGCGCAGGCTCTGGATGGCGTCGGCCGTCTGATTGGCCAGCGTGTCCAGCAGCACCCCGTCGTCCTCGCTGAAGGCCTGGGGCTTCTCGGAGAACAGCGACAGCATGCCCACCGGCTTGCCGCCGGCCACCAGGGACACGGTGAGCTGGCTGGGGTAGACGGCCGGGGCGCTGTCGTCCTGGGAGATGTTGCCCGTAACGCGGGTGGTGAGCCGGTCCTCGGGCAGCAGGTTGCCGGAGCTGCGCCGGTAGGCGCCCAGCATGGACTCCTTGACGCTGAGCAGGGCCTTCTCGCCCACGGTGCCCAGGCAGCGCAGGCGCAGGATGGCGCTGCGCGAGTCGTCGGGGGCGATCAGCGCCGCGCCGCAGTCATACGGCAGCACCCGGGCCACGGCGCTGAGCACGCGGTCGATGATGGCCTCGTAGCTGGGCGGATCCGAGGCGCTGGCGCGGCTCACCTCATAGAGGACGAAGAGGGCCTCCACGCGCTGGTTGAGCTGGCGCAGCAGCCGCTCCTTGTCGCGGCGCAGCTGGGTGAACTCCACCGCGTTCTTCACGGTGATGAGGAGGTCGGTCACCTCCCAGGGCTTGGTGATGTAGCGGTAGACCTGGCCCTGGTTGATGGCGGCGATGATGTCTTCGGGCTCCGTGTAGCCCGTGAGGAGCAGCGCGGTGACGTCGAGGCCCTCCTCGCGCGCGGCCGTCACCAGCTCGATGCCCGTCATCTCCGGCATGCGCTGGTCGGTGACGAGCACGTCCACCGTGTGGGTGCGCAGGATGGAGAGCGCCTCGGGGCCGGAGGTCGCGGTGAAGACGTGGTACTGGCGCTGGAACATCCGACTGAGGATGTCCAGCACGTCCGGCTCGTCGTCGACGAGGAGCAGGGTGGGTCGGGGGTCGGACAAAACGCCTGGAATTGTACGCTCAGATCAGCAGGGGGCCCCAAATTCTCGTATGGCGCCCCGGCGGGAGAGAGAGGACCCGGACAGTAGGATCGCCTGCCTGCTTGAAAGCATTGACTCTACACGCCTGTTCAGGGAGATTGGATACTGAAAGCCTGTTGCCCTGGCAGGGGAGCGCCTGGTCGCTGGCCGAGTGAGGGAGCGTGGCATGGAAGAGCTGACCGAACGCCAGCGAGAGATCCTCGCCTTCATCGTGAAGGAGACGGAGTCGCGGGGCTTCCCGCCCACCATCCGAGAGATCGGCGAGCAGATGGACATCCGCTCGACCAACGGGGTGAACGATCACCTCAAGGCGCTGGAGCGCAAGGGCTACCTGAACCGAGGCGAGCAGCAGAGCCGCTCGCTGGTGCCGACCAAGCGAGCGCGGCTGCTGCTGGGGCTGGGCGCCAAGAAGGACTCCGGGTTCCTGGAGGTGCCGCTGCTGGGCAAGGTGGCGGCGGGCGCGCCGCAGCTGGCCCAGGAGAACCCGGAGGACTCGGTCAAGATCGACAGCTTCCTGCTCGGAGGCACCGGAGGCCGCGAGGTCTTCGCCCTGCGGGTGAAGGGGCAGTCGATGATCGAGGACGGCATCCACGACGGGGACTACCTGTTCGTGCGCAAGACGCCCTCCGCTCAGCCCGGGGACATCGTGGTGGCGCTCATCGAGGACGAGGCCACGGTGAAGCGCTACTACCCGGAGGGTGAGCGCATCCGGTTCCAGCCTGCCAACGCGACGATGCAGCCCATCTACGTGAGCAAGGCGGACTTCCGCTCGACGATGCTGCTGGGCATCGTCGTGGGCGTGTACCGCAAGCTGCCCGGAGGCCGGAGCTAACCCCTCTGGGCCTCCGCGGCGCTCTGGCTCAACCTGTCTGATGTCAGACAGGTTTGTGCAGAGCCTCTCAAGGGCAGGCGACGGCGCCGCCCCCGTCCTTGCCCGTGACACGGGCGCACACGGTCTTCACCATCTCCGCGTCCTTCAACTCGCGCGCCAGCCGGGCGGTGCGCAGTTGGAGGTCCACGTCCTGAGCCATCTCCGGCTCGGACGACAGGGCCGCGAGGATGCGCAGCGCATCCGGCTTGCGCCCGAAGGTCACGAGCAGGTCCGACAGCTCGGTCAGCTCCCGCAGGTCCGAACCGGACACGGTGCCCAGGGCCAGCTCCAGCTCTTCCTCGGCGGCCTTGCGGTCCTCACGAGCCAGGTGGAGGCGGGCGATGGCCACGTGGACGATGGCGCGGTCCTTCACGCGCAGCGACTCCCGGAAGGCGGACAGGGCATCGGCGCTCTTGCCCTGGCTCGCGTAGATCTCCCCGACCAGCTCCCACAGCGCCGGATCCCGAGGCGACTTGGTGGCGGCCTCGCGGTAGGAGCCCGCGGCCTCATCGAGCTTGCCGGCGCGCACCTGCTCATCTCCGAGCGCGGTGAGCACCTCGGGCGCGCGCACGCCCTGGGAGGCCGCCTTCTGGAGCAGCGCGAAGGCTTCCGCGTTGCGCTTGTCCTGCAGCAGCACCTCCACCCCGCGCATGAGCAGCGGGGGCTTCAAGGTGTCCGGGCTGGTCTGAGAGGCGAGCACGAAGTGGCGGATGGCCTCGTCCTTCTCGCCACGCTTGAGGTGCAGCTCGCCCAGTTGCTCCAGCGCGTTGAAGTCATTGGGGTACAGGGCCAGGGCCTTGCGCAGCGAGCTCTGCGCATCCTCGTCCTTGCCGAGCTGGACCTGGATGAAGCCGATGCGGCTCCAGGTGGTGGAGCGCTTGGGATCGATCTCGAGGGCGGCCTGGAACTCGGCGATGGCCTCGGTGTACTTGCCCATGGAGAGGTACACCTCGCCGACGGCGGCGGGCAGACGCGGATCCTTGGGGGCGTACTGCTTCATCTCGTTGAACGAGAGCAGCGCCTGGTCGAAGTTGCCCTGGAGGTACTCGGAGGTGCCCTTGATGTAGAGGCCCTCGGCCCGATCCTTGGGGTCGACTTTGGGGGTGTCGTCGCAGGCAGCGGCGGCGGCAAGCAAGGCGATCAGCGGGAGGGCGCGCAGGCGCGAGGGCATGGAGGGGGCTCTGGGCTCAGAAGTGGTACGAGATTCCGGCGTTGAGATCGAGGTTGAGGCCATCGCCGAGTCCGTTCTCGGCGAGCCCCAGGGTGGCCTGGGCGAGGTTGGTGCCGACCTCGAGGTTGAAGCCCACCTTGCCGGCGATGCGGTACTCGAGTCCGCCGAAGCCAATCACGGTGGGCAGCGCGCCGGTGGACTGGAAGGGGCCGAACTGCCCGAAGCCAAGCTGCACGCCCAGGCCCAGGCCCCAGTACGGGTGCAGGGAGTGTTGCAGCCGATAGTAGTGGCGCGCGCCAATGACGCTGGGCAGCACGCGGAGGCGCCCCGCCTGCCCCTCCTCCGAGGAGCGAAGGAAGGAGATGCCCACCTGCAGGAAGCCAACCCACTCGGGATGGAAGGCGTAGCCGACCTCCAGATCCGCGCCGGGGTTGAGGGCCACCAGGTTGTTGATGAAGGAGTTGTTGATGCGCAGCCCCAGCACCAGCCCTCCGCCCGGGGCCTCCTTGACGCTGCCGAGCAGGGGCTGTGCCGGGGAGACCTTGCCGGAGGGCACCAGCTCGGCCAGGAGCTGCTCGCCGATGGCGTCGGCCACCTGCAGGAGCGCATCCGGCGTCTCCGCCTCGGCGCGGGGCCGGGCGAGGCTGCGGCCGCGCACGCTGTCCAGCAGGCTGACGGTGAGCAGGTACTTGTCCCCGAAGCGATCCAGCCGGCCCGTCACCATGTAGCGCGCGCCGGTGATGCTCGAAAGCTGCTCGATGCAGGTGCCCTGGGAACAACTGCCGGAGCCCAGGAGCTGGCGCTGACGCTCGGCGCTCAACATGGCCTCGATGTCGCGCTGGGTCAGCACCTTGAGCCGGGGGGACTCGGCGAGCCGACTCGCGATGAGAGAGGCGATGCCGGGCGCATCCTCCTGGGCTGCCTTGTTGGCCTCCAGGGCGAGCACCGCCACGGTGGGGATCTCCGCGGCGGCCTTGTCGGGCTGCGCGGTGGAGGAAGCCTCCGAGGCGGCAGGCGGCGTGGCACCCTCTGCCGGGGGCTCGGCGGGCGCGGGAGCCACCGGCTCGGGCACGGGAGCGGGCGCGGCGGGGGCCTCGGCGGGCGGGGTGGAAGGCGCCTCGGCGGAAGCTGGTGCCTGGGCACGAGCCACCGTCGAGATCAGCAGACAGGCGACGAACGGGAGAAGAAGGCGCTTCACTGGTGACACTCTAGGGGAATCAGCCCCGCAGGCCATCCCCCTGCCCTCTCCCGCTCAGGAGGAAGGCAGGGGACCGAGGTAGTCGAGCGGCTCCACGGGCTTGCCGCCCACGCGGACCTCGAAGTGGAGGTGGGGGCCGGAGGTACGGCCGGACTCGCCCACCGTGGCGATGACCTGGGAGCGGCGCACACTCTGGCCGGTCTTCACCCTCAGGTCGCGGTTGTGGGCATACAGGGTGATGAGGCCATTGGGGTGCTGGACGATGACGAGCAACCCATAGCCCTGCTGCTCGCCCGCGAAGAGGATCTCCCCCTCCTGGGCGGTCTTCACCGGGGTGCCCGCAGGCGCGGCCAGGTCGATGCCGTCATGGGGCTCCTTGCCCTTCTTTCCGAAGCGCCCGTACAGCACCCCTCGGAGCGGCCAGTCGAGCATCCCCCGGGTCGCCGGTGCGGGACGCGCCGTCCCCTTCCCCGCCTGAGTGCCCCCTGGGCGCGCTGGAGGCCGTGGGCGCGGCGGCAGGTTCTCCCGGCTCGCCACGGGAGGCCCCTTCCCCTCGGAGACAGGCTCCAGGTCCGGCTCCGAGTGGGGCTCCTCCACCTCGGCCACCCCGGTGGGGATGAGCAACTCCTGGCCCACCGACAGACCGCGGGCATCCTTGATGCCGTTGGCCGCGCTCAGGTCCTCCACGGTGACGCCGTAGGTGCGGGCGATGCGGAAGAGGGTCTCCCCGCGCGCCACGCGGTGGCGAACAGAGATGAGCTCCGGCTCGGGGTGGGCGGCCCGCAGCGGAATGGGTACCGCGGCGGCGCCCTTCGCGGGTGTCGCGGGAGCCGCCAGGGCCTTCACGGGCGGAGGGGCCTCCTCGGACGCCTCCGGTCGGGCGGAGGCCCGGGAGCCCGCGCACCCGGCGGCTCCCAGGACCAGCAGGAGCGCCAGGCCCGCTCGGCTGAACCCGCGCCCCGCCAACCTCACCCGCCCTTCACTTCGTGGCGGCGGAAGCCTTCGATGGCCCACCCCGCCAGCTGGGGGATGCGGCTGTGGTCGGTCATCTCCAGGTGCAGCGGCGTCACCGACACGCGCTTGTCCAGGTGGACAGCGTTGCAGTCGCTGCCGGGGATGTCCTCGTGCTCGTACTCGCTGCCACCGATCCAGTAGTACTTGCGGCCGCGCGGGTCGACGTTCTCCACCACGGCATAGCCGTACGAGTGCCGCCCGAGCCGGGTGACGACATAGCCGTCCGGCTCCACGCCTCCGGGGATGTTCACGTTGAGGAGCATCCGGGGAGGCAGGGGCTGGGACAGCGCCGCGGCCACGATGGAGCGGGCGAAGCGCGCCGCCGGGCCGAAGTCGAACGGCGCGCGCGAGGCAAGGCTGAAGGCGATGGCGGGCACCCCGAGCAGGGCTCCCTCCATCGCCGCGGCCACCGTCCCCGAGTAGGTGACGTCGTCGGCCAGATTCGCGCCGTGATTGATGCCAGAGACCATGAGCTGGGGGCGATCATCCTTGAGGAGGTGGTTGATCGCCAGATAAGCGCTGTCGGTCGGCGTCCCATCGACGGAGTACCAGCGCTCACGGATCTGCTGGATGCGCAGGGGGCGGTGCAGGGAGATGGCGTGCGAGGCCGCGCTCTGCTCGCGGTCCGGGGCCACCACCCACACCTCTCCCAGGGGGCTGACGGCATCCACCAGCGCCTGCAGTCCCTGAGAGAAGTACCCGTCGTCGTTGGAGACGAGGATGCGGGGGCGTCGTGCTTCAGTCACGGCGCCTCACTTCACCTGAGTGGCCTTGATGGCCGTGCGGCCGGCGTAGCGCGCGCCGGCTCCCAGTTCCTGCTCGATGCGCAGGAGCTGGTTGTACTTGGCCACGCGGTCCGAGCGGGACGCCGAGCCCGTCTTGATCTGTCCGCAGTCGAGCGCCACCGCCAGGTCGGCGATGGTGGTGTCCTCGGTCTCACCCGAGCGGTGGCTCATGATGGAGGTGTAGCCGGCGCGGTGCGCCATGCGCACGGCGTCGAAGGTCTCCGTGAGCGAGCCGATCTGGTTCACCTTCACCAGGATGGAGTTGGCCGTGCCGCCCTGGATGCCCCGGCTGAGGCGCTCCACGTTGGTGACGAAGAGGTCGTCGCCCACCAGCTGGATCTTCTTGCCCAGCGCGTCGGTGAGCCCCTTCCAGCCCTCCCAGTCGTCCTCGGCCATGCCGTCCTCGATGGAGACGATGGGGTAGCGCTCACACAGGCCGCGGTAGTAGTCGATGATGCCCTGCGAGTCGTACTCCTTGCCCTCGCCCTTGAGGCGGTACTTCTTGCTGCCCTTGTCGAAGAACTCGCTCGCGGCCACATCCAGCGCCAGGTACAGCTGCTCGCCCGCCTTGAATCCGGCCGCGCCAATGGCCTCCATGATGAGCTTGAGGGCCTCCTCATTGGCCGGCAGGTCCGGGGCGTAGCCGCCCTCGTCGCCCACGCCGGTGGCGAACTTGCGGGCCTTGAGGATCTTCTTCAGCGCGTGGAACACCTCGGCGCCCCAGCGCACGCCCTCGGCGAAGGAGCTGGCGCCCGCGGGCACCACCATGAACTCCTGCACGTCCACGCGCGTGTCCGCGTGCGCGCCGCCGTTGAGGATGTTCATCAGCGGCACCGGCAGGGTGCGCGCCTGCAGGCCGCCCACGTAGCGGTAGAGCGGCATGTTGAAGGCATCGGCCGCGGCGCGCGCGGTGGCCATCGACACGGCGAGGATGGAGTTGGCGCCCAGCTTGCCCTTGTTGGGGGTGCCGTCCAGCTCGCGCATCCGCATGTCCACGGAGAACTGGTCGGTGGCGTCCATGCCCATCAGCTCGGGGGCGATGGACTCCATGACGTTGGCCACGGCCTTGCGCACGCCCTTGCCGAGGTAGCGCGCCTTGTCGTTGTCGCGCAGCTCCAGCACCTCGTGTTCACCGGTGGAGGCTCCCGACGGTACCGCCGCACGGCCCCGGGCCCCGCCCGCCAGATGGACCTCGGCCTCCACGGTGGGGTTGCCACGGGAGTCGAGCACTTCACGCGCCAGCACTTGAGAGATCTCAGTCATGGCGTCGGGTTCTAGAAGAGGCTCCGGATGCTCGCAAGCTTGCACACCCTTCTGGCTGATACAGTGTCCACACCGTGAAGCACCTCCCCTCTCAGGCCCGCCATGCCCCCGCCCCGCCGCCCTGCCCCGCAGGGGCCTGACCCCCTTCCCGGACAGCGCAGCCGAGGCGCCCTGCTGGGGCTCGCCGTGGGAGACGCCCTGGGCGCGCCGCTGCGCGGGCGGAACATGCTGGCCCCCCTCTTCCCCCAGCTCGCCGAGGGCATGCGCCGCCAGCCCACCGGCGGCATCATCAAGGCCCGGCTCGGCAAGCTCCCGGACGTTGTGCCCGAGGTCGGCCTGGAGCTGCCCCCGGACGAAGGGCTCCCGCCGGACGCGCCCCTGGAGCCGCCCGTGGTGGAGCTGCGCAAGGGCCAGGTAACGGACGAGACGCACATGGCCTGCTGCGTCGCCTGGAGCCTCAAGGAGCTCAAGCGTTACGACGCCGCCGACGTGGCGCGCCGCCTGCGTGCCTGGAAGGCCCACGCTTTCGACATGAGCGATCCGGTGCGCGACGTGCTGGACGAGATGGACTCGGGAATGCCGGTGCTCACCGCGGGGCGCCGAGTGTGGATCCGCAACTACCGCCGCACCTTCACCACGGGCAGCCTCGTTCGCACCGCCCCCATCGGCGTCTTCTTCGCGAAGGACGAGCCGGCGCGCATCCAGGCCTCTATGGAGGACTCCGCCCTCACCCACTTCGATCCGCGCTGCCAGCTCGCCTGCGCGGCGCTCAACTCCGCCATCGCCAAGGCCATCACCGGCGGGGGGCAGCTCGAGCCCCAGGAACTCATCACCGCCGCGCTGAGCGGGCTGTCCGTCGCGGCGCCCATGCTGGCCCGCTCCGCCGCCGACTACGTCTCCGAGGTGACGACCGCCAACACGCTGCTGCGCGCGGACCTGGAGGCGGCCCAGCAGTCCGACCCCATGCTCTACGGCCCGGAGCTGCACCTGCACCGCCAGCACGGGAATGTGCGCATCGCCTTCCGGCTGGCCTTCTGGGAATTGCTCCACGCCCCCAGCTTCGAGGCGGGGCTGGTGGATGTGGTCAACCGCGGGGGAGACGCCGACGCGCACGGCGCCATCACCGGGGCGCTGCTGGGCGCCTTCCACGGCGAGGAGGCCATCCCCGCCGAGTGGCGCCGGCTGGTGCTGGACTCGATGAACACCGTGCGCGGGCCCTTCTGGAACGTCTACCACCCGCGCCACCTGCTCGCGCTGGTACAGGGCTGAGCCCGCGCGCCACCGACCCCAGAACGCGCGAAGCCCGCGGGAGGCGGTTCCCAGGGGGAACACCTACCGCGGGCCTGGAGCCACGCTGAGGCGAAAGCGCCTCAGCTACATGTCGATGACGACCACACCGCGAGGCGGCTTGTCCTCGTCGTCGGTCTCCGTACGGTGCCGGGGACGGTCCATCGGCATCGGCAGGGGCAGAGGAATAGCAGGCCGCTCATGCTCCTCGCGGCTGCGCTCACGGCGCTTGATTTCTTCGATGATGAAGGCGTCCAGCATGGGTTCGCTCTCCCTCAGCCTACATACCCCGGAGTACGCCCGCCAACCCCAACCCGTTCCAGTTCTCCCGTTAGATGCAAACTAAGGACCCTCGTTCCTCCGTGGGGACTTACTGCGCTAACTGGCACGGTTGCTCGTCCACCACCCGACATCACAGCCACACCCCTGTGGCAGGGATGTCATGGAGGTCTCCGACTCCTTCGCCCTGGGTACGTTGATTGTAATGCAGTAACGGCGGCCCGCAAGCCGTCCAACCAGCACCGCTACCACGCCCATCCGACGCGGCAAGCCATGAAAAAACGAAGGTGGCTGGCCGCCCGCCCTGGGTGGGTCCAGGTGAGCGCCCTGGGGTGAAAGCGACCCGGGGAGCGATCAGGTGCTCTCCGCCCGGCGCTTGAAGGCCTCCAGCATCTTGGGCAGCGAAGTCTCCGCCAGGGCGTTGACGACGGTCTTGGGCACCAGCAGGCCGAAGGACATCTCCACGTTGTAGGTGGCCTTGGTCTTCCCCTCGCCCGCGGGCTCGAGCACCCAGCTGCCCTTGTTGTCCTTCATGAACTCGCCCTCCACGAAGCTCCAGGACATGCGGGTGGGCCGCTCCTCCTTGACGCGGATGGTGTACGAGACGGTCTTCACCACATCGACCTTGTAGTGGACGTTGATCTCGTTGCCCTGGCGGCCGGAGGTGCGCACCTCCTTCACCTCGGAGAGGAACTCCTTGTACTTGTCGTACTGGACGATGATGTCGAACACCTTCTCCACGGGGGCATTGATGACGATCGAGCGGGTGGCGCCTGGCATGGGACTCTCCGGAGCGGGGCGAGGGGTGGACGTCGATTAAGGAGCGTAGCCCGGCTTCTTGTCGAACTTGTGGATGGATTGCACGAAGCGGACGGTGCCGGTCTTGCTGCGCATCACCACCGAGTGCGTCTCGCAGCCGCCGCCGAAGAAGCGCACGCCCTTGAGGAAGTCGCCCGAGGTGACGCCGCTGGCGGCGAACATCACCTCGCCGCGGGCCAGATCCTCGGCCGTGTAGATCTTGCTCATGTCGGTGATGCCCATCCGCTTGGCGCGGTCGATCTCGCCCTGGTTGCGGGGCACCAGCCGGCCCTGCATGTCGCCGCCCACGCAGCGGACGGCCGCCGCGGCGATGACGCCCTCGGGCGCGCCGCCGATGCCCATCAGCACGTCCACGCCCGTCTCCTCGAAGCAGGTGGAGATGGCGCCGGCCACGTCCCCGTCCTCGATGAGGCGCACGCGCGCGCCCGCGGTGCGCACCTCCTTGATGAGGTCGGCGTGCCGCTCGCGGTCGAGGATGACCACGGTGAGGTCCTCCACGTAGACCTTCTTCTTCTCGGCGACAGCGCGCAGGTTCTCGGTGGCGGAGCGGCGCAGATCGATCGCGCCCTTGGCGGCCGGGCCCACCGCCAGCTTCTCCATGTACGTGTCGGGCGCATTGAGCAGCCCGCCCTTGCCGGCCATGGCCACCACGGAGATGGCACCCGGACGACCGTAGGCGCACAGGTTGGTGCCCTCCAACGGGTCCAGGGCGATGTCCACCTCGGGGGCGCCCTCCTGGCGCTTGCCGACCTTCTCACCGATGTAGAGCATGGGCGCCTCGTCGCGCTCGCCCTCGCCGATGACGACGGTGCCGTCGATGTAGAGCGCGTCGAAGGCCTTGCGCATGGCGTCCACGGCGGCCTGATCCGACTCGTTCTTGGTGCCGCGGCCCATCAGACGGGCGGAGGCAATGGCCGCCATCTCGGTGACGCGCACAGCCTCGATTGCCAGGTTGCGATCCATGTCGAACTCCTTGGAATAACGGTTGGAACCTTCAGGAAGACGTTTCGATGAGGCGCGCGAGGCTGTCCGGAATGCGCTTCAGCTTGCCGTCGCGCCCCAGACAGGCGTGTACCGTCGTGCCGGTACACAGCAGCGAGGCCGGCTCGCGCTCGCGGACCACTTCATAGGTGAAGACGAGCGAGGCGCGGCGCAGCTCGCTCACCTTGGGGCGGATGAGGAGCAGATCGTCATATCGCGCCGGTGACTTGTACTGACACGAGGCCTCGACGACGGGCAGCATGAAGCCCTGGGCCTCCAGCTCGACGTAGCTACCGCCCCTCGCGCGGAAGTACTCCATGCGGGAGAACTCGAAATAGCGGAAGTAGTTGGCGTGATAGACGACGCCCATCTGGTCCGTGTCGCCGTAGATGACTCGTAGCCGCGCCTCCACCATTCGGGCGCGGACCGTAACAGGGCGGTGTCGCCCCTCCAAGCAGCCCAGGTGGGCAGTTGATTGCTTCTGACCAACTGGCGGCGAAGATGTGGCCCCTATGGTGCGCCCTCTCGCCCTGGCCCTGGTCCTCGTTGCCCTCCCCGCGCTCGCCAAGCCGCCCCGGCTGACGCTCTTCATCACCGTGGATGCGCTCGGCACGGACCTGCTGCTGCGCTCACGCCCGAAGTTCAAGAGCGGCCTGCGCCAGCTGCTGGACGGGGGAGCCTTCTACCCCTACGCGCGGGTGCAGTACGCCAAGGCGCGCACCGCGCCGGGCCACGCCACCCTGATTACCGGCGCCAACCCCTGGCGACACGGCATCGTGGACAACCGGGTGGTGGACCGGGCCACGGGCGTCCCCTCGAGCGTGTTCCGGGACGACACGCACCCGGTGCTGGAGGTGCCGCTGAACGTCGCCACCGAGGGGGACACCAGCCCCCTGCCGCTGATGGCGGAGACGCTGGGGGACCGGCTCCGCATCTCCACGCGCTCGCGGGGCAAGGTGGTGGCGCTGTCGGGCAAGGGCCGGGCGGCCATCGCGCTCGCGGGGCGGCTGGGGCAGGCGTACTGGTTCGACGAGACGGTGGGCAAGTTCGTGACCGGCACCTGGTACACGAAGGAGTTCCCTTCCTGGCTCAAGGGCTTCAACGCCCGAGGCCTGGCGGATGGCTACTTCTCCCAGCAGTGGACGCCGCTGCTGCCCAAGGCCGACTACCTGGGCGAGGACGAGCGCACCTACGAGGTGGACGCCGCCAACATGGGCCGCGCCTTCCCCCACCCCCTCAACGGGGGCGCGTCGGCCCCGGGGCCCCGCTCGTACACGGCGCTCGCCATCTCTCCGTTCTCGCATGACCTGCTGGTCCAGGCGGCCAAGGCGGCCCTCGAGGGCGAGGCCCTGGGCAAGGACGACGTGACGGACCTGCTCGCGGTGAGCTTCAGCGGCACGGACCGCGTCTTCCACGCGTACGGTCCTCACTCCTGGGAGATGCAGGACACGCTGTACCGGCTGGACCGCGCGCTGGGCGAGCTCCTCACCGCCGCCGAGCGGGCCGCTGGGGGCAAGGCCAACCTGGTCATTGTCCTCTCGGCGGACCACGGCGGCGCGGCCGCGCCCGAGCACTGGGCCTCGGAGGGACTCCCCGCCCAGCGGCTGAACCCGAAGGAGCTGGCGCAGGGACTCAACCAGGAACTCAAGGCCCGCTTCCCGCAGGTGGAGGTGACCGCCACCGTCGAGGAGCTGGACGTGTACCTGGGCGGCAAGGGGCTCACCGAGAGCAAGGTGGACGGGGCGACGGTGCGGCGGGCCGTGGCGGACTGGCTCTCACGGCAGCCCGGCATCACCCTGGCGGTGGCGAGGGATGACCTCTACACGGCGCCGGACGTGGGGGGCCTCCTGGCCCCGCTGCGGCGCGGCTACTACGCCGGACGCAGCGGCGACGTGCTCTACATGCCGCGTCCCTACCTGGTCGTCAGCTCCGAGCCGGCGGGCACCAACCACAGCACGCCCTACAGCTACGACGCGCAGGTGCCGGTCGTCTTCGCCGGAAAGGGCGTGAAGCCCGGCACACGCATGAACGAGATCAGCACCACGGACGTGGCGCCCACGCTCGGTGCGCTGATGGAGCTGGGGGCGCCCGCCTCCGCGGAGGGCAGCCCCCGACCCGAGGTCTTCGCGAACTCGCGCTGAGCCTCGGCCGCGCGCCTCAGGCCTTCGAGGACCGGGAGGCGCGCGAGCGGGCCGAGCGCTTGGTGGTGGCGATCTCCAGGGACAGATCCATGGCCCGCGCCGAGTGCGTGAGCGCGCCCATGGAGACGAAGTCCACGCCCAGCTTGGCCAGCCGGGGCAGCCGGTCCAGGGTGACGCCGCCGGAGACCTCGATCGGGACGCGGCCGGCGGTGATCTCCACCGCCTTGCGAATCATCGCGTCGTCCATGTTGTCGAGCATCACCACGTCGGCGCCGCCCTCGATGGCCTCGGTGAGCTGCTTGAGGCTGGTGACCTCGATCTCGATCTTCACCAACCGGGGCGAATGGGCCTTGGCGCGCTTGAGGGCTTCCTTGATGGAGCCGCCCACGGCCGCGATGTGGTTGTCCTTGATGAGGATCCCATCGAAGAGGCCAAAGCGGTGGTTGGAGGCCCCGCCCAGCCGCACGGCCTCCTTGGCCAGGCCGCGCATGCCCGGAGGTGTCTTGCGCGTGTCGAGCACCTTGAGCTTGGAGCCGCGCACCGTCGTCATCGCCTGCTGCGCGAGCGTGGCGATGCCCGCCATGCGCTGAACGATGTTGAGCGCGGTGCGCTCGGCGGACAGCAGCGAGCGCAACCGCCCGGAGACCTTCGCCGCGACGACCTTGGGCTTGATCTCCTCCCCATCCTGCCGGAGGACCTCGACCTTCACCTCGGGGTCCACGTGGTGGAACACCCGGGCGAAGGCATCCATCCCGGCGATGATGAGCTGCTCCTTGGCGACGAGCTCTCCCGAGCCCATCGCCTCCGGAGGCACCAGGGCGATGGAGGTGACATCCCCCGCCGCTCCGAGATCCTCGTCCAGGGCGAGCTTGATGAGGCGGTCGAGGTAATCCGTCAAGGCTGTCTCCTTACCGCTTGGCCTTGGTGGGGGTCTTCTTCCCGGCCTGCTTCGCCATGGCCCTGCGCACCGGCTTCTTTGCCGCTGGGGCCGCCTTGCCCGCCGCCTTCTTCGCGACCGGCTTGGGAGCAGCGCCCTTCTTCCCCACCGCCTTCTTCGCGGTGGGCTTCGGGGCAGCGCCCTTCTTCTTGGCCACGGCCTTCTTCGGGGCCGCCTTCTTCGGCGCGGGCTTCGGGGCAGCGCCCTTCTTGGCCGCGGTCTTCACCGCCGGCTTACGACCCGAGGCCTTCTTGGCGACCTTCTTGGCGACCTTGATCACCTTGGCCACGGCCTTCTTGGCGGCCTTGACCACCTTGGCCGCGGCCTTCTTGGCCGGAGCAGCCTGGGGCGCGGGGCGCTCATCCCCACCCTGCTTGGCCTTGTCGAACTCGCGCATCGCGTCGTCCACGAGCCCCATGCTCATGTACGCGACGCCCAGGTCGTGGTGGTCCGTGGCGGACAGCCCTTCCTTGGTGCCCTCGCGCAGCTTGTTGAGCGCGTCGGTGATCTGCGGGTTGACGATGTCCGAGCTGGCCTCGAGCTCGCTCTTGAGCTCCTGGCTCAGGTCCACGCCGCCCTCGGCGGGCGCGCTGGGCGGAGTCACCTTCAGCTGCGCGGACTCGGGGTTGGCGAGGGTGTTCTCCACGTCGTCAGGTCGGGTCTCTTCCGCCATGGCGGCCTCCGGGGCGAGCCGTTGGATGTTCTCCTGCAGCTTGGACTTGCGCTCCTTGAGTTCCTCGACGCGGGCGCGATCCTTCTCCACGACGTCCGGCGGCGCCTTGGCGACGAAGTTGGGGTTCTCCAGCTTGCGCAGCACGCCGGCGAGCTCCTGCTCCGCCTTCGCCATTTCCTTGGACAGGCGCTCGCGCTCGGCCTCCACGTCGATGAGGCCGGCCAGCGGCACGTAGATCTCCAGCTCCGGGCCCACGTAGGCGGCGGCCTGCGGCGGCTTGCGTCCGGGCGGATCCACGTGGACGTCGGACAGGCCCGCCAGCGGCAGGAGGTAGGCGCGCCAGCGCTCCAGCGTGGCCCGCAGGGCCGGGTTGGGGCTCTGCACGTGCGCCACCAGCTTGGCCGAGGGCGGCAGGTTGCTCTCACCGCGGATGGTGCGAAGGCCCTCGATGGCGGCGACGATGGGCGCCATCTCCGACTCGGCGGCGAAGTCCGCCAGCCGCGAGTCCGGCTCCGGGTACGGCGAGATCATGATCGCATCGGCCGTGCGCGGCACGGGCAGCTTGTGCCAGATCTCCTCGGTGATGAACGGCATGAACGGGTGCAGCAGCCGCAGCGTGCGCTCCAGCACGAAGACGAGCACCGCGCGGGTGTTGTCCTTGGCCTTGGCGTCATCGCCGTAGAGCGCGCCCTTGGACAGCTCGATGTACCAGTCGCAGAACTCGGACCAGAGGAACTGGTAGAGCGTGGAGGCGGCGTCGGAGAAGGCGTACTGCTCCAGCGCCAGGCGCGTGTCCACGGTGGCGCGCTGCAGCCGCGCGAGGATCCACCGGTCGGCCAGCGTCAGGTCGCGCTCCTTGATGGGGCGCGAGTCGAGCTGGAAGTCGCCCATGTTCATCAGCGCGAAGCGGCTGGCGTTCCACAGCTTGTTGCAGAAGGCCTTGTAGCCGGCCACCCGCTCCATGGAGAGCTTGATGTCGCGGCCCTGCTGCGTGAGCGAGGCCAGCGTGAAGCGCAGCGCGTCCGCGCCATACGCCGGCATGCCCTGCGGGAACTTGTTGCGCAGGCTCGGCGAGAGCTTGTCCACCGTGGCGCCGCGAATGATGTCGAGGGGATCGATGACGTTCCCCTTCGTCTTCGACATCTTCTCGCCCTTCTCGTCGCGCACCATCGCGTGCAGGTACACGGTGCGGAAGGGCACATCGCCCATGAAGTGCAGGCCCATCATCATCATCCGGGCGACCCAGAAGAAGATGATGTCGTGGCCCGTCTCCATGACGGACGTCGGATAGAAGGTCTTCAGCTCGGGCGTCTTCTCCGGCCAGCCCAGCGTGGAGAAGGGCCAGAGCGCGGAGCTGAACCAGGTGTCCAGCACGTCCGGATCCTGCGTGAAGCTCGAGCCGGCGCACTTGGGGCAGGCCGTCGGCTGCTGGCGGGCGACGATGGGATCCGCGCGGGAGAAGTCGATGCCCCCCAGCCGCACCGTGGGCGCGTCGATGGGCAGGTCGGTGTCATCCCCCAGCCGCGGGCTGCACGCCGTGCAGTAGTAGGCGGGAATCTGATGGCCCCACCAGAGCTGGCGGCTGACGCACCAGTCGTGGATGTTGCGCATCCACTGGAAGTAGGTGGCCGTCCACGATTCGGGGACGAACTTGGTGCGGCCCTGCTCCACCGCCTCGATGGCGGGCTTGGCCAGCGGCTCGGTCTTCACGAACCACTGCGGGGACAGGCGCGGCTCCACCACCGTGTTGCACCGCTGGCAGTGCCCCACGGAGAGCGTGTGCGGCTCCTCCTTGTCCAGGTAGCCCTGCAGGCTCAGCTCTTCGAGGACCTTCTTGCGCGCCTCGTAGCGGTCCAGCCCCGCGTACAGGCCGGCCTCTTTGTTGGTGCGCGCGTTCTCATCGAAGATCGAGATCATCGGCAGGTTGTGCCGAAGGCCCGTCTGGTAGTCGTTGAAGTCGTGCGCCGGCGTCACCTTCACCACGCCGGTGCCGAACTCCATGTTCACCAGCTCGGCGTCCGCGACGATGGGAATCTCGCGGTCGACCAGCGGCAGCACCACGGTGCCTCCCGCCAGCCCCGTGTAGCGCGGGTCCTCCGGGTGGATGGCCACCGCGGTGTCGCCGAGCATCGTCTCCGGGCGCGTGGTGGCCACCGTGAGCGTCCGGTCACTGCCCTTCACCGGATAGCGGATGTGCCAGATCGAGCCCTTCTGGGCCTCGTCGTGCTCGACTTCCAGGTCACTCAGCGCGGTGTGGCACGAGGGGCACCAGTTGATGAGCTTCTGGGCCCGGTAGATGAGGCCCTCCTCGTACAGCCGGACGAACACCTCGCGCACCGCGGCCGAGGACTTCTCGTCCATGGTGAAGCGCTCGCGGCTCCAGTCCAGCGAGGCGCCCAGGTAGCGGTGCTGCTCGCCGATGCGCGCGCCGTACTTGTTCTTCCAGTCCCAGACGCGCTTGAGGAACTCCTGGCGGCCCAGGTCGTGACGGCTCTTCTTCTCCGTCTTCTTCAGCTCCTTCTCCACCACCATCTGGGTGGCGATGCCGGCGTGGTCCGTGCCGGGCATCCAGAGGGTGTTGTAGCCACTCATCCGCTTCCAGCGGATGAGCGTGTCCTCGATGGTGGCGGTGAGCGCGTGGCCCAGGTGCAGGCTGCCCGTCACGTTGGGCGGCGGCAGCACGATGCTGAAGGGAGGCTTCTCGGAGGTCGCCTCGGCGCGGAAGTAGTTACGCTCGAGCCAGAAGTCGGACCAGCGGTCTTCGACTTCGGTGGGCTCGTAGGCCTTGGACAGTTCGATGGTGTCGGTCATCGCGGGAGGCCGGCCCCGCGGGCCGGCAGGGAATCGGGAATCGGGTCGGGTTCAGCAACTCAGTGCTGGGTCTCTCGGTCCTTGATCAGCCGCTCCAGCTCCTCGCGGATGATCGTCTCGGCGAGCTGCGGTACCACTTCCCAGGCGATCTTCTCGATGACCTCTCGGGAGGCCTTCGAGAGCGCCGCACGCAGCTGGGCCTCTCCACCATCCGCGGCCGGACGCGCCGCTGCCTGGGGAGTCCCCATGTCGAGGGAGATCTCCTCCGCGCCGCTGGGCTCCGGCAGGGAGTCTTCAATGGAGATGGCCTGAGCCTGGCGAGGCTGCGGCGCGGCCTGCGGCGCGGGAGCCCCGAGCCCGAAGGGATCGCGCCCCCTCGGCTGAGCACCCGGCGGCGTAGCGGCGGGCAGGCCCGCGCCCGCGGGCGGACGCGGCAGGCCACCGGCACCCGGCGCGGGAGGAATCCCAGGCCCCGGAGGACGCGCCATGCCCGGTCCCGGCGGCATGCCCGGCCCTGGAGGACGCGCACCCGGCGCAGGCGGCACGCCCGGTCCCGGAGGACGCGCGCCCGGCGGCACGCCCGGTCCCGGCGGCATGCCCGGCCCTGGAGGACGCGCCATGCCCGGTCCCGGCGGCATGCCCGGCCCCGGAGGACGCGCGCCCGGCGGCACTCCCGGCCCCGGCGGCATGCCCGGCCCTGGAGGACGCGCACCCGGCGGCACGCCCGGTCCCGGCGGCATGCCCGGCCCTGGAGGACGCGCCATGCCCGGCCCCGGCGGCATGCCCGGCCCCGGAGGACGCGCGCCCGGCGGCACGCCCGGTCCCGGTGGCATACCCGGCCCCGGAGGACGCGCACCCGGCGGCACTCCCGGCCCCGGAGGACGAGGAGCCCCTGCGGCGGCGGGAGGCGGAGCGGCGGGTCCCGGAGGCGCGGCGGCGGGCCGAGTCACCTGCGTGGCGGCCGAGGCCGGCATGGTGTTCGACTTCTGGCCCACCATCGCCTTCACCTTGTCGAGGAGCACCTGGCTCTCGAAGGGCTTGGTGACGTGATCATCGGCCCGGGCGGCCCGCGCGCGGTTCTCGTCGAAGGCCTCGAAGGTGCCAGCCAGCAGGAGCACGGGGATGTGCTGGGTGGACGGGTCGTTCTTTACGGCCTCGCACACCTCGTAGCCGCTCTTTCCCGGCATCATCACGTCGGCGAGGATCACGTCCGGACGCAGCTCGCGGGCGCGGGAGATCGCATCCAACCCGTTGTCCACCGCGGTCACCTGGAAGTCCTCGGTCGCGAAGATCATCCCAATGACCTTGCGGATGGTGAGCGAGTCGTCGGCGACCAGCAGATTCTTGGGCATCGGTGTCGGGCCTCGGGGGAATCAACCCCCAGAATTCGTTGAGGAAACGGGGGGTCTGGAAACGCAATACACCCCGCTGTCAATCGGGGCAGCTTAGGGTTTGCGCTCCAGACCGATCAAGAAAACATGTGCTGCACGTCCAGGAAGAGCACGGGGCCAGGCAATCCCGGCGAGGAGAACTCGCCGCGCCCCTCCGCGGGCTCGAACTGCTGGCGTACGCCCAGCACCCGCGTGGCACACCACCCTACGTTCTGTCCCGCAAGCTCCGTCAACACGAAGAAGGGCTCCACCTGAATGGGTGCGCCGAGCATCGCTGGCGCCGAGTAGATGGGCCAGAGAATCTGCGCATGGGGAAAGACGCCCGCCACCGAACCGCTCTGAACCGGCAACATGCTGAAGGCTTCTCCCTGAGTGACCACCTGGGAGACGAGCGCCAGCGGCAGCCCGAACAGCCGCCCCTGGGATTCGAGGATGAGCGCCCGCTCAGGGGGACGCTCCGCGAGCAGGACGGGCCTCGGAGGAGATGAAGGGCCTCGGGGGCCGACCCGCTGGGGCAGTGCCTCGGCGATGAGCTCCAGGTAGAGCCGCTCCTTATGGAGGACCGCGCCCCGGCTCAGGGGCGCCAGGGTGTCCCCCAGCCCGGCAGGCAGGAGGAAGAAGGGGGCCTGGGCCACGTCCGCCACCTCGACCACCGAGCGCACCCGCACCGCCAGTGTGGGACTCACATCCAGCACCACCACCATGCCCATCACCGTCTCGGGGCTGCCTCCCAGGAGCGAAGAGAGGTCCTTCACCTCGAGCATGCCCCGCAGGCTGGTGCCATCACTGCCCGGCAGGGCAACCTCCATGACGGAGGTCGCCTCGATGGCGTAGCGCGTCGCACCCGCCTCCACCAGCAGACACAGCCGTCGTCCGCTTTCGAAAGGAGCCACGGGGAGGGAGGCTAGCAGGCCTCCTATCAATGATGCTAAAGCCGAAAAGCAATGGCGCGCATCCTTCTCGTCGACGACGAAAAGATGGCCCGGACGCTGTACGGGGACTACCTCGGCGCGGCCGGACACTCCGTCACAGCCGTAGGTGGCCTGGAGGAGGCCCAGGAGGCGCTGGCCAGCGCGCCCTTCGACGCGGTGGTGACGGATCTGATCCTCCCAGGCGCCGACGGCATGGAGGTGCTCCGCTACACCAAGGAGCGCTACCCCGGTACCGAGGTGGTGGTCATCACCGGCCTGGACAAGGTGGACCCCGCCGTGCGCGCCATCAAGAGCGGCGCGGCCGAGTACCTGGTGAAGCCGGTGGCGCCGGAGGCCTTGCAGCATGCGGTGCGCCGCGCCCTCACCACGCGGGACTTGCTCCGCGAGAACGCCTCGCTGCGCCAGTACGTCTCGCTGCTGGAGATGGGACAGCGCATCGCCACCACGCTGGACCGCGAGCGGCTCACCCTCACCGCGTGCAGCGCGCTGGAGGGGCAGACGTTCGCCAGCGCGGTGATGCTGCTGATGCGCGACGGCTTCAGCCTGCGGCTGCACGGCTCGAGCGGACTGCAGCCGGAGGAGGTGGCCACGCTCTCCCCGGTGCTCGCCTCGCAGCTGCGCGAGGTGCGCACCGCGCGAGCGCTGGAAGGGCTGCCCTGCTCGCACACGCACGTGCTCGCCTTCCCCGCCAGCGACGGCGAGGGGGTACACGGCCACATCGTCCTCTTCTTCTCCAGTGCGCCGCCGGAGAACGTGCCCGAGGTGGTCGGCTACCTGTCGCGCCACTACGCGCTGGCGCTGCGCAACATGGGGCGCTTCGCCGAGGTGGAGGATCTGGCCTACATGGACGATCTCACCCACCTCTACAACACGCGCTACCTGCACATGGTGCTGGACCGCGAGGTGAAGAGCGCCCAGCAGGCGCAGACGTGCTTCAGCCTGCTCTTCATGGACCTGGACCACTTCAAGGCCGTGAACGACACGCACGGGCACCTGGTGGGCTCCAAGCTGCTGGTGGAGGTGGGCCGAGTGCTCAAGGGCTGCGTGCGCGACCGCGACGTGGTGGTGCGCTACGGCGGTGATGAGTACGTGGTGCTGCTGCGCGGCACCGACTCGGGCGGCGCCCTCAAGGTGGCCGAGCGAATCCGCCGCACCATGGAGAGCCACCGCTTCACGCCGCGCGAGGGGTTGGCGCTCTCGCTCACCACCTGCGTGGGCGTGGCCAGCTTCCCCGAGCACGCCCGCGACAAGATGGCGCTGCTCGACATGGCCGACCGCGCCATGTACCGGGGCAAGCGCGGCACGCGAAATGTTGTCTATATGGCAGCGATGGACCTGGAGGCCCCGCCCGCCGAGCGCAAGGCGGCGGGCTAGGCCCCTCTCCCGGCCTCAGCGCCGCAGGCTGCCCACCGTCATCCGCTTGGGCAGCGGCGCATCTTCCGCCGTCGCCCCACCCTCCTTGCCCACCGACTCCACCGCCTCGTGCGGGGCGCCGGAGGTGATGAGCCGGTACTTCTCCGAGGCGTCGCGGTCGTGGTGGGCCTGGGACGGGTCCAGCCGGGCGATGAGCTGCCAGAAGAGCGCGGCGTGCTCCCGCTCCTCGTCCATCACGTGCTGGAGGATGGCCTTGGCCTCCTCGTTGTCCGTGGCCTCGATGTGGGCGGCATAGAGGTTGATGGCATCCAGCTCCGCCTCGATGTTGAGGCGGATGGAGCGTGCCAGCTCGGAGTCGGAGAGCTTGCGGGGCACCAGGGAATGGAACGGGTTGGTCTGCGGCATGTCAGCCTCCGGCCCGAAGCATCCGCACGGTCAGGCTCCGGGTCAACGGAATCCGCGACTGTGCGTTGCACACGGACACAGGCTCCGCCATGCTCTCGGGGCATGGAGACTCCCGCACCGCTCGTCCACCTCCTGCAGGCCTTGGAGGTGGGTGACTTGACGGCAGCGAGGGCCGCGGCCGCGGCCCTCCAACGCTCCGGTGCGGGCTCGACCCAGCTGGCCGCCGAGGTGCTTCATGAGCTGCGCCAGCCGCTGCTCGGCGTGAAGGCCTACGCCCAGCTGCTCGCCGAGAGCTCCGGGCCCACGGGCCCGCTGAAGCTGCTCCTGGCGCAGGTCGAGCGCATGGAGCAGATCATCTCCGACTTCGTGCGGCTCTCCAGCGATCGGCCCGCGCCCCAGCACCGACTCGCGCTGGCCACCGCCGCGTGGGCCGCCGCCAAGCTCTTCTCGCTCAACCCGGACTCGGCCCGCATCTCGCTCGAGGTCGAGGCCCCCGAGCAGATCACCGTCCTGGGCAACGCCCGCCTGCTGGAGCAGCTCACCCTCAATCTGCTCAACAACGCGCGCGACGCCATGTCCGGCCGCGGCCGCATCAAGGTGCTCATCACCACCGAGGGCACCTCCCCCGTCATGTACGTGGCCGACTGGGGGCCGGGCATTCCGCCGGAGCTGCGCGACCGGATCTTCGAGCCCTACGTCTCCAACAGCAAACGCGGCACGGGCCTGGGCCTGGCGGTGTGCCGGCGCATTGCCCAGGAGCACCGCGCGCAGATCACCCTGGCGCCCTCCAGCGCGCTGCCGGATCAGCCGCCGCCGGCCACCGTGTTCCGCATCGTCTTCCCCGCCGCCGTCGAGGCGGCCCCGCCCCCCGAGCGCAAGCGGGTGCTCATCGTCGATGACGAGAGCATCATCCGCATGGTCTTCAAGGACCTGATGAGCACCGAGTGCGAGGTGCTCGAGGCGGGCTCGGGCGAAGAGGCCCTGGAGATGCTGCGCTCGCAGGAGGTGGACCTCATCGTCACCGACAAGAACCTGCCGGGCATCTCCGGGCTGGCGCTGGCCCAGCAGGTGCGAAGGAAGACCCCCGGGGCGCGCTTCATCCTGATGACGGGCTACCCGTCGCTGAGCACCACGCAGGAGGCGCTGGAGCTGGGCATCATCGACTACCTGCTCAAGCCCTTCGACGACATCCGCCAGGTGCGCAACCTCATCCGCACCGCGCTCTCGGCCCCGCCGCCCCAGCCCCGCCCCACCGTGGGCAAGCGCGTGGACATCATCGACGACAACCCCACCTCCGCGCGCACCATCAGCGAGGCCATCACCCGGCTGGGGCTGGAGACGCGCGTCATCACCTCGCTGGAGGTGGTGGCCCTGGATCCGCCCCGAGCGGTCATCGTCAGCTGGGACTTCGCGCCCGCGCATGGGCGCAAGGCGCTGGAGCTGAGCAAGGCGCTGGCCCAAGGCGCGCCCTTCATCGTCCTGGTCGAGCACCTGACCATGGAGACGACGCTGGACTCGCTCCGGGCGGGCGCGGTGGCGTGCCTGCCCCGGCTGCTGTTCGACGTGCCGGCGCTCAGCCGCGAGCTGTCGCGCGCCCTGAAGCTGGGCATCCCCTGAAAAAGAGACGGCCCCGAGGCCTCGCAAGCGAGGCGACTCGGGGCCGAGCGGGATAGCCGAACTCCAACCGGCCGTCCCAGGTGAGCCTGTCGGCTCAGTAGTCCATGTCGTCGCCGCCGTAGTCCGGCATGCCGCCGCCGGCGCCAGCGCCGCCCTTGGCCTTCTTCTTCGGGCGCTCGGCCACCATGGCCTCGGTGGTCAGCAGCAGCGAGGCGACGGAGGCCGCGTTCTGCAGCGCGGTGCGCTCCACCTTCGTCGGGTCGATGACGCCGGCCTTCTCCAGATCCTCGTAGACCTCGGTGCGGGCGTTGTAGCCGAACGCGCCGGTGCCGTCCTTGACCTTGTTGATGACCACGGCGCCCTCGAGGCCCGCGTTGCTGGCGATCTTCCGGAGCGGCTCGGTGAGGGCCCGCTTGATGATCTCCACGCCGAAGTCCTGCTCGCCGCCGAGCTTCAGCTTGTCCAGCGCGGCCAGGGTGCGCAGGTAGGCCACGCCGCCGCCGGGGACGATGCCCTCCTCCACGGCCGCGCGGGTAGCGTGCAGCGCGTCCTCCACGCGAGCCTTCTTCTCCTTCATCTCGGTCTCGGTGGCGGCGCCCACGTTGATGACGGCCACGCCGCCCACGAGCTTGGCCAGGCGCTCCTGGAGCTTCTCGCGATCGTAGTCGCTGGTGACCGACTCGATCTGCGAGCGGATGAGCTTGATGCGGCCCTCGATGTCGCTCTTCTTGCCGGCGCCGTCGACGATCGTGGTGTTGTCCTTGTCGATCGTGAGGCGCTTGGCGCGGCCGAGGTCATTGAGGGTGAGGTTCTCGTACTTGTGGCCCAGGTCCTCGCTGACCACCATGCCGCCGGTGAGGGTGGCGATGTCCTTGAGCATCTCCTTGCGGCGGTCGCCGAAGCCCGGCGCCTTCACCGCGGCCACGTTGAGCACGCCGCGGATCTTGTTCACCACCAGGGTGGCCAGGGCCTCGCCCTCCACCTCGTCGGCGATGATGAGCAGCGGCTTACCCGAGCGCGCCACCTGCTCGAGGATGGGGATCATGTCCTGCATCGACGAGACCTTCTTCTCGCTGATGAGGATGTAGGGGTCCTCCATCACCACTTCCATGCGCTCGCGGTTCGTCACGAAGTACGGCGAGACGTAGCCGCGGTCGAACTGCATGCCCTCCACCACGTCGAGGGTGGTCTCCAGGCCCTTGGCCTCCTCGACGGTGATGACGCCCTCCTTGCCCACCTTCTCCATGGCGTCGGCGATGATGGTGCCGATGTTCTCGTCGCCGTTGGCGGAGATGGTGCCCACCTGGGCGATGGCCTTCTTGTCGGTGGTGGGCTTGGACAGCTTCTTGAGCTCGGCCACGACGGTCTCGACGGCCTTGTCGATGCCGCGCTTGAGGTCCATCGGGTTGTGGCCGGCGGCTACGAGCTTGAGGCCCTCCTCGTAGATGGCGCGGGCAAGCACCGTGGCGGTGGTGGTGCCGTCACCGGCCTTGTCGGAGGTCTTGCTGGCAACCTCCTTCACCATCTGCGCGCCCATGTTCTCGAACTTGTTCTCGAGATCGATCTCCTTGGCGACGGTGACGCCGTCCTTGGTGACCGTGGGCGAGCCGAAGCTCTTCTCGATGACCACGTTGCGGCCCTTGGGGCCCAGCGTCACGGCCACCGCGTCCGACAGGATCCGAACACCGCGCAGAATCGCCTCGCGCGCGGACTGGTGGAAGAAAATCTCCTTCGCTGCCATCGCAACCTCCTGGAATTACTGGGGAATGGAATTCTCGGGCCGTTAGCACTCGGCCATGGCGAGCGCCAAAATAAGGGCCGGCCCGGGGTTGTCAACACGGAACATCGTGCGTGTGCGCGGCAGGACGGCTGGAGGGCCTGCGGGGCTACTCGGCGAAGCGCACGAGGTTGAGCAGTTGGCTCATGTCCACGGGCTTCTGCAGGGTCAGGGCCACACCTTTGCGCATGCCCTGGTCGGTGACGGTGCCGTCAACGGAGGCGGTGATGAGGAGCACGGGAATCGACTTGAAGCGCTCGTCGGCCTTGAGCATCTCGGTGAAGCGGATGCCGTCCACGTGGGGCATGAGGTAGTCGGTGATGACGAGGCCGATGGGTTCGCGCTCCAACACGTCCAGGGCCTGCAGGGCATCTGCCGCGGAGTAGACCGTGTACCCCTGCCGCTCCAGGAAGTGGGAGAGGCCAGTACACAGGTTCCAATCATCATCGACGACGAGGATGTTCACGAGAGTGCCGACCGCCTGGGAAGGATCGAAGGTAACAACCGCTCCCCGCGTTGACAACGCACTCGGGGGCTCTCATATGTGGCCGCCGATATGGGGAAGCTGATGGGGAAGCGAGCCGGGCCGGGGGACTGGGAAGCGCGGCTGGAGGCGGTGGCGAATGCCTTCGAGTCGGAGGACTTCTCCGGGGCCCTGGAGCAGGTAGAGGCGCTGCTGACGCAGGCACCCGCGCTGGCGGAGGCGCTGCACTACAAGGCCGCGGCCCTGGTGGAGCTGGAGCGTTTCGAGGACGCGGCGCAGGCCTATCAGCAGGCGCTGCACACCAGCCCGGACGATCTGGAGCTCCTCATGAGCGCGGCGGACTTCCTCGTCTGTCGGATGGGCGAGGACCGCGAGGCGGTGGAGGACGGGCTCGGGCTGTGCGTGCGAGGCCGGAAGCTGGCGCAGCGCGCGGACGATGTGGAGCTGGTGTACGAATTCCTCCTCCTGGAGGGCATGGGGCTGAACCAGCTGGGCGAGTGTGCGCAGGCCCTCGCGAGCCTGGACGCGGCGCTGGAGCACATGCCGCGCTCGGTGGACGCGCTGGTGGAGCGGGGAATCGCCCTGTTCGAGCTGTGCCGCTTCGCGGAGGCGCAAGGCGCGTTCGAGCGGGTGCTGAAGGACGCGCCGGACGAAGCGTGGGCGCACCACTACCTGGGGCTGATGGCGGAGCGGCGCGGGGATGCGCGCGAGGCGAAGAAGCGGTTCGCGAAGGCGCAGACGCTGGTGCCGGAGGAGTTCCCTCCGCCGGTGGAGCTGTCGGAGGAGGAGTTCGACCGGGCGCTGGAGGCGGCGGTGAAGGCGCTGCCCGAGCACGTGAAGGGCTACCTGGACAACGTCACGATCTCGGTGGAGGACATTCCGTCGGACGATGACCTGATGAGCCAGTCCCCTGCCCTGTCGCCGTGCATCCTGGGGGTGTTCCGGGGCACGCCGGTGGGCGAGCGGAGCGTGACGAACGCGTACGATCACTTCCCGGCGTCAATCGTGCTGTACCAGAAGAACCTGGAGCGCTTCGCGAAGACGCGGGAAGAGCTCATCGAGCAGATCGGCATCACCGTGATGCACGAGGTGGGGCACCTGGTGGGGCTCGACGAGGACGACCTGTGGGAGCGCGGGCTGGACTGACGCGCCCTGCCCGCCTCACGCCGCCCGGGAGACCGTGTCCTCGAAGTACACGCGGCGCTCCTGGGAACAGCTCGGGCAGCGCCACTGCACCAGCGTCAGGTGCCGCTCTCCGAAGACGATGGCCTCATGGCGCAGGGGCGCCAATGGGTCCGGTCCTCCCGCGCCACAGTCGCAGCGCTGCTTTCGGAGCGAGGCCCTCAGCGCCTCGGGTCCCGAGATGGGGATGGCCGACTGCGCGGTGTCTCCGGCGGACGACACCAACTTGCGCACGAAGGCTCGCTTGCGGAGCCGCGCGCGCAACTGGCCCCAGAGGGCTCTCGGGCTGCGCGGAAGGACGACGAACGCGAGGCAGACCAGCAGCACCACGGACACCGCCACGCACCCGAGCGAATCGTATTCTCCTCGAGTGACGCCTGGGTTCGCGGTGGTCCCCAGCTTCACCCAGTAGCCGATCTGGTCTCGGGTGGAGCGAACGGCCTTGAGGTGCTCCTCGATGCGCTGAGGCTCCACCACCGAGGCAAGGCTGCGGTAGCGATAGTCCAGGACGAGCCGCGAGCCACGGGGCTCCACCCCGAAGTCGACTCGGAAAGCGGGACCCATCACCGAGGAGTGGGAGGAACGGACATCGAGGGTATCCGGCCCATGCAGGGTGATGCGGTGGAGCAGATGCACTGGGTGCTGGATCGCCAGCGGCATGGTCCGCCGGGTGATGGCAGGCTCCCAGAGCTGGGTTTCGATGAAGGCGCCCTCGAAATCCCGACGCCCTCCGTTGGCCCAGAAGCGATCGATGACGTAGTGCTCGCGCAGGATGAGGACGTTGCGCTTCTCGTCATCCTCGACGGCCATGGGCGAGCCCTGACGGATCTTCGGATCCACCCTGGCGTAGAAGTTGAGGTAGCTACGGGACAGGTCCGCCATGGACGTGGTGGCGAGTTCCCGACGCATCCGGTTCGCATCGGAGCCGGTGCGGGTGGTGACGACCCGGAGCGTGCCTTCCTTCCAGCGATCCATCGCATGGTAGGTCTCTTCCACAACGGTGGTGGGCTCGTTGAGCTGGGGCCGAGGGATCTCCACCAGCGCCGTGGTCGCCGGGTCCACCACGAGCGCCCGGGCGAACTCGGGCGGCGCATAGCCTGCCAGCGGGCCGCGCTCCAGCGTGCTCGTGGGGTCCACCCAGTACTCGCGGCCGTCGACCGTGGCGCGGACGATGACGTGATCGAAGGCCCGTGACGTGGGATGCCAGGCATCCAAGCCGTGCTCGAGATACGTGTTCACCAGCGCGGGCCGCGCCTCGATGCCGAGCCCCGCGAGCAGCGTGACGAGCAGCAGGGACTTGTCCTTGCAGTCTCCGAAGCGACGGGTGAGCACCTCGTGAGGTGGGAAGGGCTGGTGGGTGTTGGGCCCCAGCTCGATGCCGAGGTAGCGCACCTCGTCCTGCACGAAGCGGAGCGCGGCCAGGAAGCGTGCCTCGGTCGAGGGCTCCTTGGCGAGCAGTTGCACCTGCTGCTCCAGCTCCTTGGAGCGCGTGGTCACCTGGAAGAGCGAGGACGCCCATCGAGCCACCTCGCCCCAGGTCTCGTACTCACTGAGCTGAATCCAGGGGTACACGTCGTGCCAGGCAGGCACCGCGTCGTCCCGCTCCACACGGGGAGCATCCTGGCGCTCCCAGCTGAGCTCGCGCACGCCGTCCCGGAGGGACTCGGTGCGGCGGGCCTCCACGTTGCCGTGATCGCGCATGAAGAGGGAGCGCTTCTCGGGCCACAGGAGGCGATAGCGCCAATGGACCACGGGGACGCCGAAGCTCGTGTCCACGGTGTCCGCGAAGCGCCCGCCGAAGACGGAGTTAGAGCCTTCGAGGGTGTAGGCGACCTCGATGATGTCTCCAACGCGCACGTCACGGAGGAAGGCCACCACGGACAACGTGCCGTTGTAGAGCCGAAGTTGAAGCTCGTTCTCCTGCTGGATGACCTTCAGCTCAGCGGGGCGCAGCACGTCCTGGCGCTGCCCGTCGCGGATGCGCCACACCCCATGCAGGGTGAGGCGCTGGTAGGACGGGTCGAACGTGGTGGTGACGTTCGAGGCATCCTCCACGCCCCCAGTGGAGAGCACCTGATGGGCCGTGTGGAGGTAGCGCTGGACCGTCTTGTCCGTCACCCGGACCTGCTCGTCCGAGAGGAGGTAGAGGGTGCCTGCCGCCTCAGCGCCCGGAGAGGAAGCGCCAGGCTTGGCGGGGAGCGACAGCGGCTTCACCCAGTCGGCGGGAGGCCCTACCCGAAAGGGCTGCTGAGACGCCGCGCGTGCCGGGCTCCCCAGAAAGCAGAGCGCCACGAGAGCAAATCCCAGGAGCGAGGAAGATGAACGAGGTGAGCAAGCGATCGGGCGAAGCATGGGACGCAGCGCGGATAACTCCCGCAGTGAAGTCCGCGAGACAGGCGTTGACGCCGCCCAGCTTACTCGGCACTAAATCAACGATGGTAGGGCCTCCGGATCTGGTGGCCGGCCCGGTCTTCAAAACCGGTGAGGGGTCGCGAGAGCGGTCCCTGGTGAGTTCGATTCTCATGCCCTACCGCCACCTTTTTCCCTTTGAAAACGGGCGGTTGCGGTCGGTCCTCAGTGAGAGCTGAATCGTTCGGGCGGGTGCGCAGGCGTTTAGTCGGTTACGTACAAATTGCGTACAACCTTCGGGTGCATAGACCCACTGGGCCTGCCTCGATACGGATTGGGCCAGCTACCTCGTGCTCAAGCGGCCAAGCAGGCCTCCCGCCTGCGGTGATAACGTGACCCGATGAGTCGGCGGGTCACCAAGGACGGTCTCGGAGCGCTCCAGATCAGCTTTCCCTACGATCGCAGGCTCGTAGACATCGTCAAAACGCTCCCCACCCGCCAGTGGAACGGCATCGAAAAACATTGGTCGGTTTCCGAGAAGAACGTGGTGGCGGTGGTGGACCAGCTGCACGCCGAGGGGTTCGACTTCTGCGAGGACACGCAGCACCTGTACCGTGAACGAGGCGGCGAACTCGTCTTCGACACGAGTGAGCACGTGCCCGGCGCTCCACAGAAGCAGGTGGGCGCGACGACCGACCTCACCGTCTCGCAGCTCAATGTGAAGGTCCAAGGGGCACTCCAGAGGGCGTTTCCAAACTCCCTGTGGCTCGTGGGCGAGATCTCCGGGATCAACAAGGCCCGCCACAGGAGTGTCGTCGGCTTCGAGCTCGTCGAGCGAGATGAGTGGGGAAAGGAATCCTCCAAGCTCAGGGCCGTCCTCTTCGGGCACACACTGCGAGAGCTCGAGAAGCGGCTCGCCAAGGCAGGTAACCCTTTTCAGCTCGAGGACGAGATCCAGATCCGGGTGCGCGGGCGCGTCGATCTCTACGTTCCCTGGGGCTCGTACCAGTTCGTGATCGAGGATCTCGACCTGGACTACACGCTGGGAGAGGCAGCCCGGCGACAGGAGGAGCTTCGCCGACGGCTTGCCGCTGAAGGACTCCTCGAGCGGAACAGCGCGTTGCCCATCACCCTGCTCCCCCTGCGCGTGGGTCTCGTGACGAGCCTGGACTCGGACGCCTACCATGACGTGCGGCGCACACTGGAGGAGTCAGGGATCGCCTTCGACGTCACGGTTCATGGCGCGCGTGTCCAGGGACGACAGACGGAGCCCTCGGTCCTGAATGCGCTGGACTGGTTCCGAGCCCGTGCCGCGGAGTTCGATGTCCTTCTCGTCTGCCGGGGCGGCGGCTCGCGAACGGATCTCGCGTGGTTCGACTCGGAGGCCATCGCTCGGGCCGTCGCGACATTACCCATCCCGGTCGTGGTCGGAATCGGCCATGAGCGGGACATGTCTTTGCTCGACTTCGTGGGCAGGAGCGCCAAAACCCCGACAGCGGCCGCCCGCCTGCTCGTCGATCGTGTCCTGAAGTCCTGGGAAGTGATCGAGTCGCGCCTGCAAAAGATCCTCGAGCACGCCAGGGAGATCCTCGATGGCACCTCATCGGAACTCGAGGAACAGGCCCGCCATGTCCCGCTCGCGGCCAAGGATCTGCTCGAGCAGAAGACCCGGACTCTTCGGGATGCAGCCCGGCGGCTGCACCTGGGCGCAGGGCGTGAGCTCTCCTCCGCGTCGCGCCGAGTCGACGAGATCGCGTCGCGGTTGGGCCCGTACGCCTCCAGGCAGCTCGCGCTCGAAAGCGAGCGTATCGAAGCGCGGAGACGGCGCCTGCTCCTGTTGGATCCACGGCGCGTGGTGGAGCGTGGGTACGCCATCTTGCGCACGGAGACGGGGGCGGTCCTCAAGGATCCCGCGCAGGCACCCAGCGGAACCTCGCTCACCGCCGAGTTGAAACGGGGCACACTGCGGATGCGCTCCGAAGGTCCGGAGAAGACATAGGCGTATGGCAAAGCCCAAGCACTCGACGAAGAAGGCTCATGGCAGAGACATGGCAAAGCAGAAGCGGTCGACGAGCGAGCCTTCTTACGGCGAGGCCGCGGCACGTCTGGAGGAGATCCTGCGAGAGATCGAGGAAGACCGAGTCGACGTCGACGATCTCTCAGGGCTGGTGAAGGAAGCCGCCGAGCTCGTCACGCTCTGCCGCGGGAAGATCCAGGCGGCTGAGATGCAGGTGCAGACCATCGCCGAGCAGCTCGAGCGCGAAGCCCCTGACACCGAAACCGACGAAGATAACGCCGAGTAGGAAGCCCGTGTAACGAGCTAGTGCCCTGACTCCGCCCGGAGTTCGAGGCAGTGCCTAAGAGCGACGCAGAAGGCATTTTCTCATTTCGCATCACCAGCCCAATGCCTGAGAGGACCTAAAACCTGTGAAAGACGTCCAAACCAAGAACATTAGACTGGACCAGACCGAACAAAAACAACTGCTACACAAGTTATACACCACAACCTTCCTCTTCTTTCTGCCAGCCTTCGTGCTATGGGTACTTGGGATGGTGCTCGGATGGTTCACCCGCCCACCAAGTACAGACACTTGGCAAGACTTGATTGTCTCAGCTCTGTTTGCCACTGCAATTTTATACTATGGCTTCGTAGTCCACATTCTATCCGACAGAGTCCGCCGAGACACCTGGCTAAAGCATTTACTAGTTGCTGTACCCGTGATGGGGGCGGCTTTTCTACTATATACTTTTCACTTTTCAGGAGCCACTCGGAGGCTGGCACAATTCGTCTCTTCAATCGCCCATCTTGAAGTAGAAGCTGGCAACATAATCTCCAACATTCTTAGCTGGATTGCCTCCGGCGTAACAGGCAACCTGGCATATGATTTCATCAAGAGGGCGCTTAAGAAACAAAACACAAGAAAGAAACCCACAAGACAGCGAAACAAGAAAGCGGGACCGCAGCAGACAATCTAGTCAGTCAAGCATGTGGCATCAACAATTTCGAAAACAACAGCAGACACACCAAGTTCACCTTCGCTGCACTGGTAAGCGGATCTCAGTTTTAACGCTCCAGGATCTAGGCCAGGCCTGATCCAAAGTCGGCTGTTTGCGATGGGATGAGCAGAGCTTGATAAGAGCGGGCGCGCGCAGGCAATGAGGTGCCGTTCGGCCGGGCGACCGTGCAGTGACGGTGCGTTGAGGGGAAGGC